>CAZAEG010000271.1:0-8467 GCA_964484035.1 uncultured Enterobacteriaceae bacterium
GCGATCCAGCCCTCCGGCTGCTCCGGCTACGGCTATCGCATCGATCCCGCGGACTCGATCCGCGAGGACGACACGGTCTTCGAGAGCGACGGCGTGCGCATCGCCGTCGATGCCCTCAGTCTGCCGTACCTGCAGGGCGCCACGGTCGACCTGGTGCAGGAGGGACTCGCGCGGCGTCTGCGCTTCGACAATCCGAACGCGCGCCGCAGTTGCGGCTGCGGGGAGAGCTTCGGCACATGACGCCGGACGAGAAGCTCGACGAGGCGCTGAAGGAGACTTTCCCGGCGAGCGATGCGTTCTGGCTGGAGCCGGAGGGCGCCTGCCCGCAGGCTCAGGCGAGCTTGACTCCGGCGCGTGGCAGTGCCGCCTTGAGCGCCCCGTCGCCGCAGGCAAGGGGCAGCTTCAGTTCGATTGCAAGTGCGAGATAGGCCGCGTCGTACGCCGAGAGATCGTGCCGCCGCGCAAGCTGGAGCAGCTCCGCGAGCGGCAAGCTCGTTTCGTGAATGACGGGTTGCATGCGCTCGAGGATGCCGACCGCGGTGGCCGAGGCCTCGGGGGCAATCGCCCGCCGGCGCTCGAGGCTGCGCATCGCGTTAACCACCTCGAGCTGCCACAGCGCCGGGGCATGATAGGGCTCGCGGCGGGCGCGCAGCCGGATGCGACGGCCGTACGCGCTCGCCTGCCGGCCCACGACCCAGCCCAACGCGATGGACGCGTCGAGCACGAAGGCCATCAGCGCCTGCCTCGCTCGATCAGCGCGCGGATATCGACCTTGCCCTTGATCGCGACGCGCCTGCGGAACGCCTCGGCCTCGTCGAGCACCGCTGCGCGGTCCCAGCGCGGCGCCCTCGCCGGGACGATCCTCGCCACCACGCGCCCGCGCTTGGTAATGGTGGTCGGCAGGCCGGACTCGGCCCGGTCCACGAGCTCGGACAGGCGCGCCTTCGCATCATAGACGCTCACGGTATCCACTGCGCCTCCTGACTAGTCAGATTGCAGAAATCGTACAGGCCGGCCGCATGCGATGCAAGCGGGTGGCCGCCTCAGGCGCCGCGCAGCCGGCCGACGTCCGGGATGCGCACCGTGCGCCCCTGGATCTCGACGAGGCCCGCGTTGCCGAGCTCGTGCAGGATGCGCGAGAAATGCTCCGGGGTCATGTTGAGGCGCGAGGCGATGACGCTCTTGCCCGCCGAGAGGTGCACCTCGACCGGGGCGCCGTCGGCGTTCTCGGGCACCTCGGCAAGCAGGTAGCCGATGACGCGCTCGTGGCTCGAGCGCAGCGTGTAGGCCTCGACGTCGCGCACCAGCCCGTGCAGCCGGCGCGACAGCCCGGAGAGCATGCGCCGCGCGAAGCCGGGGTCGCGCGCGAGCTCGTCGAGCACCGCGTGCCGGGCGACGTGCAGCAGCATCGAGTCGGCGAGCGCCTGCGCGAAGACGATGTACGGCTTGTCGAGGAACATGAGCGCCTCGCCGAAGCTCTGGCTCGGGCGCACGATCTCGACCACCTTCTCCACGCCCTGCGGCGAGGTGAAGCCGAGCTTCACCTGGCCGTAGACCAAGACGTGGAAGCCCGTGCACGGATCGCCCGTATGGCAGATCGTCTGGCTCTTCTCGGCGTGCACCGGCAGCGTCGCCGCGGCGATGCGGTCGAGCTCCGCCGCGGTCATCTCGCTGAACATCGGCAGGTTGGCGAGGAAGGCCTGGACCTTGATCGGCGGCGCGCGGCGGTTCACGGGCTGGTGCCCTCCGAGCGCGTGATCTTGTTGTGCACGTTGTACTTGCCGACGGGCTTTCTCATCGGGATGCGCTTCACCTCGGCGAGCGTCTGCGCGTCGAACACGATCAGCGCGCCGTCGTCCTCCCACAGGCTGGCGAGGGCGTAGCGGCCGTAGCGGTCGAACTCGACGTGCGCGAGCGTCTTGCCGGGCGCGGGCGTGAGCCGCGCGACGACCGCGAGCGTCTCCTTGTCGATCACCTGCAGCGTGTCGCGGCCCTTCGGCCCGATCATCGAATCCACCCAGGCATAGCGCGTGCGCTCGTGGCTGCGCAGGAAGTAGCCCGGGCCGAGGGTTTCGATCTCGGCGACGGTCTTCCAGTCGGCGGTGTCGATCACGCTCACCCGCCCCTCGCGCAGGTTGGGCGTGGCCATCACGCGCCGGCCCGCGCGCTCCCAGCTGATGCCGGAGGCGAGGTGCGGCAGCCCCGGCAGATCCACGCTGGCGATGGCGCGGCGCACGTCGAGGTGCACTACCTGCCCGCGAGTCGCGCCGCGGCTCGCGCCCACCACGCGGCTGAAGTCGGGCGTGAAGAAGAAATCGTCGAGCACCTGGTCGAGCTTCGTGCGCCGCGGATTGAGCAAGCCGGGCACGAACTCGCCTTCCTTCAGGCGGTAGTCGTGCACCAGGCCCGCGGCCACGGGTTCGGCTTTCGGGTCGTAGGAAACCTCCCACAGCTCGGGCACGTCCTTCATCGCGGCGATGAAGCTGCGGCGCGGCGCGGCGTCGTAGACCGCCGAGACGCGCGAAGGCGTCTCCAGGACCTTCACCAGTTGGAGGTCGGCGTCCAGGACGACGAGGCTGTGCGGCAGGAAATTGGCCGCCATCACGTACCGGCCGTCCGCGGACACCGCGGCGTTGCGCGTGTTGAGGCCGGCGCGCACCTCGGCCACGGTCTTCAGATTCCACAGGTCGAACTTGGAGATCCAGCCGTCGCGCGAGGCGAAGAACACGTAGCGCCCGTCGGGCGTGAACTTGGGACCGCCGTGCAGCGCGAAGCGCGAGGCGAAGCGGTGGATCGGCTCGAGGCGGTCGCCGTCGAGGATGGTCACGTGGTGGTCGCCCGCCTCCACGACGACGAACAGGTTCAGCGGGTCGGCGTCGAACTGCGGCTTCGCCGGCAGCGTGCCCGGTGCGTGCTGCACCACGCGCGAGGCGCGAATCTCGGCTTCGCCCCAGGCGGGCGCCGGCACCACGGGCATGTAGATGAGCCCGACGAGCTGCGCGATTTCGCTCTCGGAGAGCGTCGCGCCGAAGGCGGGCATCTGTACGCCGGGGCGGCTGTCGCGGATGACGCGTGCGGCCTGCGGCTTGCTCAGGCGCGAAAGGTTTTCCGGCAGCAGCGCCGGGCCCATGCCGCCGAGGCGCCCGGCGCCGTGGCAGCTCGCGCAGTGCGTCTGGTAAAGGTCGCTCGCCGAGGCGACGGTCGCGGCGAACAAGGCGATGGCGAGGATCCGCCTCACACCGCGATCTCCGCGTCCTCGAGATAGCAGCCGGGATCCTCGGCCCAGGGGTCGCCGCTCACCTTCATCGCGCGCACGCGCGTGTTGCCGCCGCACACATCGAAGTACGCGCAGGTCGCGCAACGGCCCTTGACCTGCCGCGGGCGCTGCTTGAGTCCGGCCATGACCGGGTGGCGCGTGTCCTGCCAGATCGCCGAGAACGGCCGCGAGCGCACGTTGCCGAGCGTGCAGTCCCACCACATGGTGTCGGGGTGCACGTTGCCCAGGTTGTCGATGTTGGCGACGTTCACGCCGGAGGAATTGCCGCCCCAGGCGGCGAGCGTCGCGCGCAGGCGCGGCTCTTCGAAGCCAGGGACGTTGCGGCGCGCCCAGTGCAGCGCGTACACGCCGTCGGCGTCGTTGTTGCCGGTGACGAACTCCTTGTGCAGGCCGCGCTGCGCGTAGTCCCAGGCGCGCGCGTAGAGCAGCTCCAGCGCCTCGCGCGTCACGCGGAAGTGCGCGTCGCGCTTGCGGTTGACGTTGCCGCGGCCCGCGTAGTTGAGGTGCGAGAGGTAGAAGCGATCGATACGCTCGGCCTCGACGAGCTCGAGCAGCCCTGGCAAATCGGCGAAATTGTCCTGCGTGAGCGTGAAGCGCACGCCGACCTTCACCCCCAGGTCGCGGCACAGGCGCAGCGCCGCGAGCGACTTTGCGAACGCGCCCGCCTGGCGACGGAACTTGTCGTGCGTCGCCTGCAGCCCGTCGAGGCTGATGCCGACGTAGTCGAAGCCCGCGCCGGCGATGCGGCGGGCGAGCGGCGCGTCGATGAGCGTGCCGTTGGTCGACAGGCCCAGGTAGAAGCCGAGCGCCTTGCCGCGATCCGCGATCTCGAAGATGTCCTTGCGCAGCAGCGGCTCGCCGCCCGAGAGGATGAGCGCGCGCACGTTGAACGCCTTGAGGTCGTCCATCACCGCGAGCACTTCGCCGGTCTGCAGCTCGCCGGGGAAGTCGATGTCGGCCGAGATCGAGTAGCAGTGCATGCACGCCAGGTTGCAGCGCCGGATCAGGTTCCAGATCACCACGGGGCCGGCGGGTCCGGCGGCGCGCGCGGGCGGCGCGGGGTGCAGGATCTCGTGCATGAAGCGGGAGACGCGGAACATGTCAGGCGAGCCTCAAGCCGGTCTTCTTGAGGATGCGCGTGCTGTAGAGCACGTCGTCGGCGCGCAGCGCGTCGCCGAGCGCGGCGCGGATCCGCGCGCGGCGTGCCTCGGTCGCGCCGCGATCGCGGCCGTGCACCAAGGCGAACAGGTTGTAGCGCCAGGCGGGCAGCCGCCGCGGCCGGCGGTAGCAATGGCTGACGAAGGAGAGCGACCCCACCGCGGCCCCCAGTTCGTCGACCGCGTCGTCGTCGACGTCCCATACCGTCATGGCGTTCGCGCTGTAGCCGAGCGCGTAGTGGTTGGGCACCGCGCCGATGCGGCGGATGCGGCCGTCGGCGAGCATCGCGTCCAGCCGCGCGACCACCTCGGCCTCGGCCAGCCCCGCGGCCTTCGCGATCGCGGCGTACGGCTCGGCGACGAGCGGCAGGCCCTCTTGCGTGGCGCGTACGATGGCTTCGTCGGCGGCGTTCACGCGGCGAGCCTCAGCTCGATGAAGTACTCCCGCTCGCGCGGCAGATCGAGCACCGGATAGCCGGTCCCGGCCTCGATCGCGGCGATCACCTCGGCGATGCGGGCCCGCCCGCCGGTGGCGAGCACGAACCACAGGTTGAACTCGTGCGCGCGCTCGTAGTTATGCGCCACCTCCGGGTGCGCATTGACCAGCGCGGCGACGCGCTCGAGGTCAGCCCGCGGCACGCGCATCGCGCACAGGGTGAAGGCGCCGCCCAGGCGCTCGGCGTCGTACAGTGGCCCGAAGCGCGTCAGCGTGCCCGCCGCGAGCATCTCGCCGAGCTTCGCAATGAGCGTCGCCTCGTCCGTGCCGAGCTCTTGCGCCGCGGCGGCGAACGGCCGCGCGCAGAGCGGCAAGCCGCCCTGCAGCCGGTTGACGATGTCGCGCTCGAGCTCATCCATAGCGGGCGGCGCGCTGGCTGAAGCAGCGCTGGCTGAAGAGCACGGCGCGCGGGTAGCGCGACATGTCGTGCTGCGCGCACAGGCGCTCGATCGATCGCTCGACGGCCGCGCGCTCGCGGCCGTGCAGCATGCAGTACAGGTTGTAGGGCCACTCGGGCAGGGCGCGCGCGCGCCGGTAGCACAGGGTCACCGCCGTGTCGGCGGCGAGCCGGCGGCCGGCCGCGCCGGCCTCGGCGTCCGGCAGGTCCCACACCACCATGGCGTTCGCGTCGTAGCCGAGCGGGCGGTGCCGCACCACGGCGCCGATGCGGCGCACGGCGCCGGCGTCCAGCCAGCGCTGCAGGGCGGCGATCAGGTCCGCCTCGGGCACGCCGAAGGCGGCGAAGGGACGCGGCTCGAGCGGCAGCCCTGCCGCGAGGCGCGCGGCGAGCGCGCGCTCGGTTTCGCCCAGGGGAGCGGTCGGCGCCGGGCGCGGCGCGCGCGGCGCCGAATGGTCCCCGAGATCGAATCCCAGGTCGATGTGGAACTCCTCCGCGAGCGGCAGGCGCAGCACTGCGAGGCCGGTCTCATGCTCGATGCAGGAAAGCGTCCATTGCAGCGCGCCGTCGGTGGGCGCCGTGGCCACGAACCACAGGTTGATGCGGTTCTCGCGCTCGTAGTTGTGGTTGACGCCGGCATGCGCGCTCACCTGCCGCGCCACGGCGGGCAGCCTCCCGGGCGGCACCGCCATCGCCGCGAGCGTGCTGGCGCCGACCGTGTGCGGGCGGAACACCGGGGCGATGCGATCGATCAGCCCGCGCGCCTTGAGCTGCGCAAAGCGCTCGATCGTCCCGCGCTCGTCGAGGCCGCTCGCGCTCGCGATCGCGTCGAAGGGCCGCGGCACCAGCGGAAAGCCGCGCTGCCAGGCGTTGACGAGGCGCAAGCTCTCGGCGTCGAACATCTCAGAAGCCCGTCATCGCGCCGCGCGAGGTGAGGAAGATGCCGCTCGGGCTCTCGGCCGGGAGCCGCGCCAGCTGCGCGAAGCTCGCCCCGTCGTACACCAGCACCGCGCCGTCGTCGCGCGAGGAAATCCAGGCCTGCTCGCCGCGCGGCGTGAACTCCATGTGCAGCACCGCGCGCCCGGGGCGCAGCTCGTGCACCACCTTCATCTGCGGCACGTCGATCACCTGCACCACGCCGTTCTCCGGGAAGGCGAAATTCACCCACACGCGCCGCCCCCCCGGCTGCGCCACCGCGAACACCGGCTGGCCGTGCACGGCGATGCGCGCGGCTTGCGTCCAGGTGACGCTGTCGAGCACCAGCACCTCGCGGCGGCCGACGGCAGGCAGGAAGATGTAGCGTCCGGCCACCGCCCAGCCGCGCAGGTGCGGCATCTTGTACACCGGCAGCGGCGCCTCGCCGCGGCCGTAGCCGTCGAGGATGCGGCGCGCGCCCGCCTCGGGATCCCACAGGTCCACCAGCGCGAGTCCGTCCTCGCCGAACAGGCCCGCGATGTAGTGCCGTCCGTTGGGGGTGACGAAGCCGTCGTAGGGCTGCCTGCCGATGCCGGGGATCTTCTTCACGAGCGGGCGGCGCGGGTCGGCAGCGTCCACGATCCAGATCTCGCCCGCCTCAAAGAGGCTGAAGACGAAGCGGTTGCCGGGCGCATCGGCGATGCCGACCACTTTCGAGCCGGTGGGCACCTCGGCGAGTGGCTCGAGCGTGCGTGCATCGAAGAGGCGAATGCCGCCCGGCTCGTAGTTGGCGACCGCGACGACGCGCCCGTCCTGCGAGATGGCGCCGCCGATGGAGTTGCCGGCCTGGATCACGCGCTTCTCGATCTTCGCGCGCAGCAGGTCCACCTGGGTGAGGCCGCCGTCGCGCCCGAACACGTAGGCGTAGCGCCCGTCGCGCGAGAACACCGCCGCGGCGTGCGACAGGTCGCCCAGGCCCTCGATGCGCCCGAGCGCCGTGCGGCCGCTCGTCTCGATGAGCATTACGCGGCCCGCGGCGCGCTCGACGACGAGGCCCAGGTCGCCGGTGCCGCGCGGCTGCGGAGTGGCGCAGGCGGCCAGGCCGAGGAGGAGGGCGGCGAGCGCGAACGTCCTCATTGCGGCAATCCTTCCTGCAGCTGCTGCACGATCCAGCGCGCCTCGGCTTCCGAGACGAACGTGCTCCACGGCGGCATCGGCGTGCCGGGCCGGCCGTGCAGGATGACGAAGCGCAGGGCATCGGCGTCCTTTTCGGCGAGCGCCGCCGGCTCGAGCGAGGGCCCGAGGCCGCCTTTCATCGTCAAGCCGTGGCAGGAGCCGCAGTCCTGCTTCACCATGTGCAGCAGCTCGGCGCGCCGCGCGGGGGCGGGGTCGCCCGCCGCCGCGGCGGCACAGGCGGCCGCGAGCGCGAGCCCCATCGAGATTCGGACCATGGTGCAAGGGTGCCCGAGGGGGCGGGCCGACCTTTAACCTAGATCAATGCTGCGGGGGGTCTGGAGGCTAGAGTCGCTGCATGAGCATGCGGCCCCCGCTCCCAGTGGCAGGCCTGGTCAGCCTCGTGGGCGCGGGGCCTGGCGACCCGGATCTCCTGACCCTGCGCGCGTTGCGGGCAATGCAGCGCGCGGACGCAGTGCTGTACGACCACCTGGTGGCGCCGGCGCTCGTCGCGATGGCGCGGCCCGAGGCCGAGCGCATCTACGTCGGCAAGCAGCACGACAACCACGCGCTCGGCCAGGACGAGATCAACGCGCTGATGGTGCGCCTGGCGCGCGCGGGCAAGCGCGTCGTGCGGCTGAAGGGCGGCGACCCGTTCATCTTCGGCCGCGGCGGCGAGGAGATCGAGGCGCTCGCTGCGCAGGGCATCGCCTTCGAGGTGGTGCCGGGCGTGACGGCGGCCGCGGGCGCCGCCGCCTATGCCGGCATCCCGCTCACGCACCGCGACTACGCGCAATCCTGCGTCCTCGTGACCGGTCACCTGAAGAACGGCTCGGTTGCGCTCGACTGGAGCTCGATCGCGCGCCCGCGGCAGACCATCGTCGTCTACATGGGCGTGGGCGCGCTCGCGGAGATCTGCCGCGGCCTGATCGATCATGGCCTGGCGCCGGGGCTGCCCGCGGCGCTGGTGGAAAGAGCGACGCTTCCGGCGCAACGCGTGATCGAGGGCACGCTCGCTTCGCTGCCCGCGGCCGCCGCCGCCGCGGCGGTGA
>CAZAEG010000272.1:0-2500 GCA_964484035.1 uncultured Enterobacteriaceae bacterium
GCGCTCCTCGGCGGCGAGGATGTTGTAGGTGCGGCACGCGGCCTGCAGGTCCATCACCTCCAGGCCGATGCCGGCGCGCGCGAGCGGCGCGCTGAGCGCGGGGTGCGGAAAGCGCAGCCGCGCCCCCGTGCCGAGCAGCACCACCTCGGGTCCGAGCGCCGCGATGCGCTCGAAATCCGCCTCGGCGAGCGCGGCGAAGGACTCGAGCGGCCACTCGACGACGCGCCCGGGGAGCACGATGACGCTCGCCTCGCGGCGCACCCCGTTCAGCAGCACGTAGCCCTCGCCGTAGCCGGTGAAGGCGTTGACGCGCGTCGGGGAGGAAGCCTGAAGTTTCACTGCTAGAATTCTACAATGCGTGAGTTTTCAAGGGTCAAGCGGCTGCCGCCGTACGTCTTCAACATCACCAACGAGCTGAAGATGGCGGCGCGGCGCCGCGGCGACGACATCATCGACCTGTCGATGGGCAACCCCGACGGCCCGACGCCCAAGCACATCGTCGACAAGCTGGTCGAGGCGGCGCAGCGCCAGGACACGCACGGCTACTCGGTGTCGAAGGGCATCCCGCGCCTGCGCAAGGCCGTGTGCGACTGGTACCAGCGCCGCTACGGCGTCGAGTTCGACCCCGAAGCCGAGGCCATCGTCACCATCGGCTCGAAGGAGGGCCTCGCGCACCTGATGCTCGCCACGCTCGACCGCGGCGACACGGTGCTGGTGCCCAATCCGTCCTATCCCATCCACATCTACGGCGCGATCATCGCCGGCGCCGACATCCGCTCGGTGCGCATGACGCCGGGCGTGGACTTCATCGCCGAGGTGGAGCGCGCGATCCGCGAGCTGATCCCGAAGCCGAAGATGCTGATCATCGGCTTCCCCTCGAACCCGACGGCGAAGTGCGTGGAGCTCGATTTCTTCGAGCGCGTGGTGGCGCTGGCGCGCGAGCACGACATGATGGTGGTGCACGACCTCGCCTACGCCGACATCGTCTTCGACGGCTGGCAGGCGCCGTCGATCATGCAGGTCCCCGGCGCGCGCGAGGTGGCGGTGGAGTTCTTCACCATGTCGAAGAGCTACAACATGGCGGGCTGGCGCATCGGCTTCATGGTCGGCAACAAGGACCTGGTGCATGCGCTGGCGCGCATCAAGAGCTACCACGACTACGGCACCTTCACGCCGCTGCAGGTCGCCTCGATCGTCGCGCTGGAGGGGCCGCAGGAATGCGTCGAGGACATCCGCCTCAACTACCAGCGGCGCCGCGACGTGATGGTGAAGGGGCTGCACGACATCGGCTGGCGGGTGGAGAACCCGAAGGCCTCGATGTACGTGTGGGCGCGGATCCCCGACGCTTACGCCGCCATGGGCTCGATCGAGTTCACCAAGCGCCTGCTCGGGGAGGCGAAGATTGCGGTGGCGCCGGGCATCGGCTTCGGCGACTACGGCGACGACCATGTCAGGATCGCCCTCATCGAGAACGAGAACCGCCTGCGCCAGGCGCTGCGCGGCGTTAAGGAGATGTTCAAGAAGGACGGCCTGCTGCGCGGCGCGGCATGAAGCCGATCAACGTGGGGCTGCTCGGCATCGGCACGGTCGGTGGCGGCACCTGGGATGTCCTGCAGCGCAATGCCGGCGAGATCCGGCGCCGCGCCGGGCGCGCGATCCGCATCGCTCGCGTCGCCGACAAGGACGTGAAAAAGGCGCGCCGGATGGTCGGCGGCAGGGCACGCGTGTCCGGCAACGCCTGGGAGGTGGTGCGTGCGCCCGACATCGACATCATCGTCGAGCTGATCGGCGGCACCGGCATCGCGCGCGAGCTCGTTCTGGAGGCGATCGCGCGCGGCAAGCACGTGGTCACCGCCAACAAGGCGCTGCTCGCCAGGCACGGCAACCGCATCTTCGCCGCCGCGCAGAAAAAGGGCGTGATGGTCGCCTTCGAGGCCTCGGTCGGCGGCGGCATCCCGATCATCAAGGCGCTGCGCGAGGGCCTGGCGGCGAACCGCATCGAGTGGATCGCGGGCATCATCAACGGCACGTCCAATTTCATCCTCTCGGAGATGCGCGACAAGGGGCTCGCCTTCGGCGCCGCGCTCGCCGACGCGCAGGCGCGCGGCTACGCGGAATCCGATCCGACCTTCGACATCGAGGGCGTGGACGCCGCGCACAAGCTCACCATCCTCTCCGCGCTCGCCTTCGGCATCCCGATGCAGTTCGGCAAGGCCTACACCGAGGGCATCTCGAAGCTCACGCAGGCCGACATCGGCTACGCGGAGGAGCTGGGCTACCGCATCAAGCTCCTGGGCATCACGCGGCGCGCAAAGCGCGGCATCGAGTTGCGCGTGCACCCGACGCTCGTGCCGGCACGGCGCCTGATCGCCAACGTCGAGGGCGTGATGAACGCCATCCTGGTCAAGGGCGACGCGGTGGGCGCCACGCTGTACTACGGCGCGGGCGCCGGCAGCCAGCCCACGGCGAGCGCCGTGGTCGCCGACCTGGTGGACGTGAC
>CAZAEG010000273.1:0-4981 GCA_964484035.1 uncultured Enterobacteriaceae bacterium
GCCATGCCTCAGGAAAACAGCCGCAGCGCCGCCGGGCTGCCGGGCTCGATGCCGCGCGCCTCGAGCGTGGCGCGCACCCCATCGAGCTGCGCGCCGATTGCGGCGAGCGCCTGCTCGTCCAGCACCCGCGCATTGTCGTCGACGATCATGCCGCCGAGCGTCGCGCACAGATCGCGGGCGTACACCACCATCGCGTCGTAGGCGCGGCGCACTTCGGGGCAGCGCGGCACGTCGATGAAAAGCACGTAGCCGCCGTCATCGCGGCGCGCCACGCCGAACGCGCCCGGTGCCTGCGGCGGCGCCTCGCCCGCGAAGGCGCCGCCGGGCTGCGGCACGACATGCAGCACGACCTGGATGTCCGCGTCCGCGCACAGCGCGTCGAGCTCGCGCGCCGTCTCGACCGCCTGCTTGACCTCCGGCGCCGATACGCCGGCGCCGATCTGCGCGGCGAGCGTATCGGCGGCGCCGCGGAACTCGATCAGCTGCGCTTCGCTGACCGGGCCGGCGCGGCTCGCGAGCTGCAGCGCCGCGCGCACGGCGGCGCAGCTGCCCGCGGCCGCCAGGGGCCGCCACGCCGCGCGGTCCGGGCTGGCGGCAATCAGCGCGCGGCCGGCGAAGCGATGCTCGAACGGCGCCCAGTGCGCAGCCACCTCGGCGGCCGAAGCGATCTGGCGCAGCTGCAGCTCGATGACGTAGTCCAGGCGCGGGTCGGGCAGCGCCGCGGCTTCTGGCGGCGGGGCGCGGCGCGCCGGCGCATCGAAGCGCGGCTCGAGGCGCTGCGCGGCGCCGTCCATGAGCACGTCGGCATGCCCGGAGCGGAACGCGCGCTCCGCGGCGCGCCGCGCGCGGCGCTCCTGGACGGCGTTGTAGGCGAAGATGCCCGCCACGACCAGCACGCCGACCGCCAGCAGCCCGATCTGCAGGTCGCTCATGGCCTGGGCGGAGGCCTGCCCGCCGCGTTCAGGCGGCGAGCTCCTCCCGGATGCGCAGCGCCTCGTCGATGTCCACCGCGACCACGCGCGACACCCCCGACTCGGGCATGGTCACGCCGATCAGCTGCGCCGCCATTTCCATGGTGATCTTGTTGTGGCTGATGAACAGGAACTGGGTCTGCGCCGACATCCTGCGCACCAGGTTGCAGAAGCGCTCGGTATTGCTGTCGTCGAGGGGTGCGTCGACCTCGTCGAGCAGGCAGAACGGGGCCGGGTTCAGCTGGAACATGGAGAACACCAGCGCGATCGCGGTCAGCGCTTTCTCACCCCCCGACAGCAGGTGGATGCTGCTGTTGCGCTTGCCCGGCGGGTGCGCCATCACCTGCACGCCCGCGTCCAGGATCTCCTCGCCGGTCATGATGAGCCGCGCCTCGCCGCCGCCGAACAGCACCGGAAACAGGCTGCCGAAGTGCCGGTTCACGGCGTCGAAGGTCTCGCGCAGCAGCTCGCGCGTCTCGCGGTCGATGCGGCGGATCGCGTCTTCCAGAGTGCGCACCGCCTCTTCCAGGTCGGCGGCCTGCGCGTCCAGGAACCCCTTGCGCTCCACGCTGGTCTTCAGCTCTTCGAGCGCGGCGAGATTCACGGCGCCGAGCTCGCCGAGCGCCTGCGTGAGGCGCGTGATCTCGCCCTGCAGCGCGGACGGTCGCGGCGCGCGCGCGCCTTCGGCCGCGAGCCGCGCCTCGTCGGCGCCGCCTTCGCGCAGCTGCCCGTCGTACTGGTCGCGGTTGATCTGCGCGGCCTGCTCCTTGAGGCGCAACTCGCCGATGCGTTCGCGCAGCGGCGCGAGCTGCGCCTCGGCCTGCAGCCGCTCCTCCTCCAGCGCGCGCAGCGTGGCGGCGGCCGCCTCGACGCCGTTGCGCGCCTCGGCGAGCGCCTTCTCGCGGCCGAAGCGCACCTCGACCGCGACTTCGAGCGCGCCGCGCACCGTCGGCACGGGGTCCACCGCCAGTTCCTCGTTCAGCTTGGCCAGCTCGGCATCGCCACGCTCCAGTTGCTGGTCGATCAGGTGCACCGAGGCGTCGACCTCGGCAATCTTGGCGCTGCATTCGCGCTCGCCGAACACCGCGTCCTGCGCCTCGCGCTCGGCCTGCTGCACGGCCTGGCGCTGCGCGACGAGCGCCGTTTCCGCGGCGCTGTAGGCCGCGCGCACGGATTCCAGTTGCACGCGCGCGGCGGCGATCTCCGCGCCCACCTGCTGCGTGGCCGCGCGGCACTGCGCGCGGCGCGCCTCGTCGCGCTCGGCTGCGCCGGCGATCTCGGCGAGCTCGCCGTCGATCTGAGCGCTGCGCTCCCGGTAGCGCTCCTCGGCCTGCTGCAGCTTGAGCAGCTCGATCTGCAGCTCGTGCCGCGCCTGCTGGCGCTCGCCCAGCGCATCGCGTGCCGCTTCGAGTGCCGCCTGCCGCGCGGCGAGCACCGCGGCCGCAGCCTCGCCGCGCTCGCGTGCAGCGGCGAGCAGTTGCGCAAGCGCCTCGACCTTGCCCTGCAGGGACTCGATTTCCGCCTGGCGCGCGAGCAGCCCCGCATCCGCGGGATCCGGCGCATGAAAGGCCACGGTGTAGCGCGTGAACTGATGGCCCTGGCGATTGACGAGCAGCGCACCCGCCGGCAGGCGCTCGCGCTCGGCGGCGCGCGGGGCGCCTTCGCAGACGTAGACCTGCGCCAGCCAGTCCGAGAGCGGGCCGCCGAGCTCGGGCGCGGCAGCGTGCACCTTCGCGCCGAGCGCCTCGTAGCCCGCCAGCGGCGGCGCGTCTCGCGTCGCGCCGTGGCTGAGCACGCCAGCCTTCACCGGCGGCACGTCCGCCGCCACCGCGTCGAGGCGCGCCGCATCGGCGATGTCGAGCGCGTGCAAGCGCTCGCGCAGCACCGATTCCACCGCCACCTCCCACCCCGGTTCGATGCGCACCTGCTGCCACAGTCGCGGCAGCGCCTGCAGCGCGTTGCGCTCGAGCCAGTCGCGCAGCGGGGCATTGTCCTCGGCGGCCGCCTGGATCTGCTCCAACGTCGCGAGCTGCGCCGCGGCCGCCGCATGCTCGTGCGAGGCCGCCGAGAGTCGCCGCCCGGCCTCGCCCTGCGCGGCCTCGAGGGCGTCGCATTCGTCCTGCAGGGCCTCCAGCGCGCCTTCGGCGTCGGCGATCGCCGCGTCGCCCGCGCCGCGTCGCTCTTCCTGCGCCGCGAGCGCGGCGGCGTCCGGCCGCTGCAGCGAGCGGCGCTCCGCCCGCAGGCGCTCGCGCCGCTGCACCAGCGCCTGCAGCGCGCGCTCTACGTGCTCGAGGTTGGCCTGCTCGAGCTGGGCGCGGCTCTCCGCGCGCAGCAGCTGGCCGCGACCCTCGCTCTGCTGCTCCTGCGCCTGGCGGAACGCGCGCTCGGCTTCGGGCAGCCTGCCACCCTCCAGCGCCACGCGCGCCTGGGCGTCGGCCACGCGCTGGCGCGCGCCGCCGGCACGCCCGGCCCACAGGTGCAGCGCCTGCGTCTGCTGCGCGCGCTGCTCGCGCCAGGCGCCGAGCTGCGCGCGCCGCTCGGCATGCTGGGTTTCAAGCCGCTGGCGCGTTTCCTCGACGTGGCGCAGCTCGGATTCCAGGCGCGCCACCTCCGCATTGGCCGCGTACAGCGCGGCTTGCGCCGCATTCATGCCGTCGCCCGCGGCGTAATGCGCGGCGCGCGCCGTTTCCAGGCGGCTTTCGATCCCGCGCAGCGTCGCCGTGCCCGCCTCCAGCGCGCTCGCCTGGCTGGCGATCTCCTGCGCGTGGCGCTCGCGCTCGGCGGCGGCGTCGCGCCGCCGCAGGTACCACAGCAACTGCTGCTTGAGCTGCAGCTCCGCCCGGATCTCCTGGTAGCGCGTGGCGAGCCTCGCCTGCGCGTCGAGCTTCTCGATCTGCGCGCCGAGCTCGAGCCGGATATCGGTGACGCGCGACAGGTTGCCCCGCGTGTCCTCGAGCCGGTGCTCGGTCTCCTTGCGCCGCTCCTTGTAGCGCGAGACGCCCGCGGCCTCCTCGAGGAACACGCGCAGCTCGTCGGGTTTCGCCTCGATGACGCGCGAGATCATGCCCTGCTCGATGATGGCGTAGGCGCGCGGCCCGAGTCCGGTGCCGAGGAACATGTCGGTGACGTCGCGGCGGCGCACGTGCTGGTTGTTGATGTAGTACGACGATTCGCCGTCGCGCTGCAGGACGCGCTTCACCGAGAGCTCGGCGTACTGGCCCCACTGGCCGCCCGCGCGCCCGAGGGAGTTGTCGAACAGCAGCTCGACGCTGGCGCGCGCCAGGGGCTTGCGCTGGCCCGCGCCGTTGAAGATCACGTCCTGCATGGAATCGCCGCGCAGCGCCGAGGCGCGCGTCTCGCCCAGCACCCAGCGCACGGCGTCGATCACGTTCGACTTGCCGCAGCCGTTCGGCCCGACGATGCCGACCAGCTGCCCCGGGAAGTGGATCGAGGTGGGATCGACGAAGGACTTGAAGCCGGAGAGACGGATCTGGTGGAGTCGCACGGAGCGTGTTCTCGTTTCGAAAATGATACCATCAGCGCGCTCGCCATTCGCCGCGCAACACCGCAATCGCCGATGCCTTCGCGCCCCAGCAAGCGCCTGCATACGTTTCGCAATCCCGCGCCGGGGCGCGACTACCGCATTCAGATGTCGCTGCCGGAGTTCACCTGCCTGTGCCCGCTCACGGGCCAGCCCGATTTCGCGGTGCTGGAGCTGGAGTACGTGCCGGACCGCCTGTGCGTCGAGCTGAAATCGCTCAAGCGCTACGCCTGGTCGTTTCGCGACGAGGGCGCGTTCCACGAGGCGGTCGCCAATCGCATCGCCGACGACCTGGTGCGCGTGCTGCGGCCGCGCCACCTGCGGCTCACCGCGCGCTTCAACGTGCGCGGCGGCATCGCCACCAGCGTGGTCGTCGAGCACCGCAAGCGCGGCTGGAAAGCCGGCACTTGAATCCGCTCCTCGGGCGGCTCCAGCCCTACCCGTTCGAGAAGCTGCGCGCGCTGCTCGA
>CAZAEG010000274.1:0-5216 GCA_964484035.1 uncultured Enterobacteriaceae bacterium
GCGGCACGCCCGCAGGGCCGTTTCGCCATCCGGATCACCGCTTCGAGTGGCAGCGCGCGAAGTTCCGCGACTGGGCGCGCGGCGTGGCCGGGCGCAACGGCTACCGCGCCGCCTTCGGCGATATCGGCGAGCCCGATCCGCACCTCGGCAGTCCGACCCAGATGGCGGTGTTGTCGCGCGCGCTGTAGGGCGAGCCGCTAGGCCCGGGCCGGCAAGCCCACCGGGCAGGAAACGCCCGTCCCGCCCAGCCCGCAGTAGCCGTTCGGGTTCTTGCCGAGGTACTGCTGGTGATAGTCCTCGGCGTAGTAGAACTCGCCTGCGGATTTGATTTCGGTAGTGATCCTGCCGTAACCCTTCGCCGCGAGCGCCGCCTGGAACGCGTCGCGCGAGGCGGCGGCCGTCCTCGCCTGGTCCTCGCCGGAGGTGTAGATCGCCGAGCGGTACTGGCTGCCGCGATCGTTGCCCTGGCGCATGCCCTGCGTGGGATCGTGCCCTTCCCAGAACACCTTGAGGAGCGCCTCGTAGGAAATCTTCTTCGGATCGAAGACCACGAGCACCGCTTCGGTGTGGTTGGTGAAGCCGCTGCACGCCTCTTCGTAAGTCGGATTCGGCGTGTGGCCGCCCGCGTAGCCCACCGCGGTGCTGTACACGCCCGGCGTCTGCCAGAAGATGCGCTCGGCGCCCCAGAAGCAACCCAGGCCGAACTGCGCGAGCTCGAGGCCCTGCGGAAACGGCGGCACGATGCGGTTGCCGTTCACGAAGTGCGTTTCGGGCACGGGCATCTTCTCCTGCCGGCCCGGCAGCGTGCTGCCGGCGGGCAGGAGCTCGGTCATCTTCTTCATGAATGCGAACATGTCGTTTCCTTCCTTGTACGGTGGGCCGGAGGCCCACCCTACGACCTTTAGAATAACACCATGAAAATCTGCATCTTCGGCGCCGGCGCGGTGGGCGGCGTGATGGCCGGTTGGCTGCACCAGGTCGGTCACGACGTCTCGGTCGTAGCGCGCGGCGCAAACCTGACGGCGATCCGCGAGCAGGGATTGCGCATCCGTTCCTTGGACACTGGTGAAGTGGCATCGTTTCCGGTGCGCGCCGAGTCCGACCCCGCGAAGCTCGGCCCGCAGGACTGCGTGATCGTCGCGGTGAAAGGCCAAAGCCTGCCGCACGCGGCGCGCGCGGTGGGCCCGCTCTCGGGAGCGGATACCACGATCGTGACGGCGATGAACGGCGTGCCGTGGTGGTTCTTCGACCGGCTGCGCTTCGGCGCGGGCAAGCTGCGTCTCGAAAGCCTCGATCCGGACGGGCTGCTGTCGCGCGCCATGCCCACCGGGCGCATCGTCGGCTGCGTGATCCACTTCGCCGCCTCCACGCCGGAGCCGGGCCTGGTCAGCCACAACATGGGCAGCAAGCTGATTCTCGGCGAGCCTGGCGGCCGCAACGGCGCGCGCACGCAGGCCATCGCGGGCGCGCTCGCCGCGGCCGGGTTCGAGTGCGTGCAGAGCGGCTTCATCGAGAAGGATTTCTGGGTCAAGCTGCTCGGCAACGTGAGCTTCAACCCGGTCTCGGCGCTCACGCTCGCCAGCGCCGACAAGCTGATCGCCGACGCCGAGATCAAGGACTACATGGTGACCATCATGCGCGAGGTGCTGGCGATCGGGCGCGCGGTGGGCGTGGACGCCGACATCGATCCCGAGGCGCGCATCGACATGGCGCGCCACCTCGGGCGCTTCAAGACCTCGATGCTCCAGGACATGGAGGCCGGCAAGCCGCTCGAGATCGACGGCCTGCTCACCGGCACGCTGGAAGTGGCGCGCAAGGCGGGCGTCGCTGCGCCTTTCACGCACAGCCTCGCGGGGCTCATCCGCCTGCGCGCCGCGGCCACGGGACAGTACCGATGAGAGCGCTCCTCGCCCTCGTCCTCGCGGCGCTGCCGCTCGGCGCAGCCGCCGAGTACGCCGGCCCGGCGCTCGACGCGTGCCGCGCCCACGGTGAACGCGCGCTGCGCGCGGACGGCGCCGATGTCAAGGCGCTCGCCTTCGACAACGACCGGCACCTGGTCTTCGCGCGCGAGTCGCGCAAGCTCGGCAGCCAGCCGATCGGCGCCTCGCTCTCGGGCCACGGCGCGATCGTGCGCGCGACCGGCCCGGCGGTGGAAGTTGCGTTCCAGTGCCTGCTGGCGAGCGAAAAGCGCGCGCTCTGGTTCCACTGGCTGCCGCGGCGCGACGCGCCCGCGCTCGCGCAGTGCCGGCGCGGTGCGCACGCCGGCGCCTGCCTGCAGCTGCTCCTCGACCTTGCCGAGCGCGACCTTCTGGAGAAGGCCGCCTTGCGCTTCCAGGAGTCGCTCGAGGCCGACGCGCGCGCCGGCAACGAGGCGGCTTCCTCAGCCTACCGCAACTCGGCCGCCGCCTGGCGCAACCACCGCGACCTCGAATGCGCGCGGCGCGGGCCTGCGGGCAGCGACGCCTGGCGCGCGTGCAGGGTGGACCTCACGCGCTGGCGCTACCTCGACCTTCAGTGATCCCCGAGGCGCGGCCAGCGGCCGCGGCTCGCGTAGCCGATGTCGTAGCGGCCCAGGCGCCAGCGCCGCGGCACGCCCGCGGCGCGCACGCGGCGCAGGATCGCCGCGACCGGGTCGTGCGGCGACTCGTACAGGTGCCCGACCCGCGCGCGCGCCACCGCCGCCTCCGGCAGGCCGACGTCGGCGCGCTCGACGAGCGCCCACACCTCCTCGAGGCCCTGGCGCGGAAACAGGCTCTGCCGCGCATCGATCAGCCCCTGCACCGAGGCGCCGCGCTGCCGCTGGACGCGGCTTTCCTGGTGCGCGTAGGCGGCGAGCTTCTGGTCGAGCGCCGCGTCGCCGCCGAGGTAGGAGAAATGCCAGCCCGCGTCCGGCACCTGGAGCACGTGCGCGCCGCGATCGAAACCCTGCGCGTGCCGGCCGCGGGTGTTGCGCCCGGTGGTGCGCAGCCCGTTGATGCTCTTCGCCTGGCCGAAGAGCGCGGCGGCCGTGCCGAGCCAGGGGAGCTTGCGCGACCACACCAGCTCGAAGTTGAGGCGAAAATAAAACATGCGCTGCTCGAAGATCAGCAGGCTGCGCGCCTGCGCCGCCGACAGCACCTCGCCCGCGCGCCGCACCGCCGCCACCGTGGGGATCTCGTCGACGTCGGACACCAGCACCAGGTCCCCGGCCGCGGCGCCGAGCTCGCGCAGCACCGGACCGATGGCTTCGCGCTGCGACTGCTCGCGCTCCCAGTGGCTGTAGCCCACCGGCAGGTCGACGGCGCGCGCCACGAGCTTCGGGTGCGCGAGCAGCTCGCGATCCGGCGATGCGGCGAGGTACAGGGGCTTCGGCTTGCCGGTATGCGTCTGGTGCGCCTCGACGACCACGAAGCGGTCCACCACGTCCTCGAGGCAGGCGATGCGCAGCCGCAGCAGCTCGAGCTCGTTGAAGAACGGGACGCAGTCGAAGATCTTCAAGCGGCGAGCGTCTTGCGGAAGTAGGCGATGGTTTCCTTCAGCCCGTCCTCGAGCGCGACCTTCGGCGCCCAGCCGAGCTTGTCCCTGGCCAGCGCGATGTCCGGCTGGCGCTGCATCGGGTCGTCCTCGGGGGCGGGCAGGTATTTCAGCTTCGACTTGCCGCCGGTGAGGCGCAGCACCAGCTCGGCGAGCGCGAGCATGGTGAACTCGCCGGGGTTGCCCACGTTCACCGGGCCGGTGAAGCCGCTCGCCGTGCCCATCATGCGCAGCAGCGCGTCGACGAGATCGTCGACGTAGCAGAAGCTGCGCGTCTGCGTGCCCTTGCCGTAGATCGTGAGGTCCTCGCCGCGCAGCGCCTGCACGATGAAGTTCGACACCACGCGCCCGTCGTTCGGGTGCATGCGCGGCCCGTAGGTGTTGAAGATGCGCACCACCTTGATGTCGAGCTGGTGCTGGCGGTAGTAGTCGAAGAACAGCGTCTCCGCGCAGCGCTTGCCCTCGTCGTAGCACGAGCGCGGCCCGATCGGGTTGACGCGCCCCCAGTAGTCCTCGGGCTGCGGGTGCACCTCGGGGTCGCCGTACACCTCGGAGGTGGAGGCCTGCAGGATGCGCGCGCGCGTGCGCTTGGCCAGGCCGAGCATGTTGATCGCGCCGTGCACGCTGGTCTTGGTGGTCTGCACCGGGTCGCGCTGGTAGTGGATCGGCGAGGCGGGGCACGCCAGGTTGTAGATCTGCTCCACTTCCACGTACAGCGGGAAGGTGACGTCGTGGCGCAGCAGCTCGAAGTCCGGCCGGCCGAGCAGGTGCTTGATGTTCGCCTTGCCGCCCGTGTAGAAGTTGTCCAGGCAGATGACGTCGTGCCCCTCGCCCACCAGCCGCTCGCACAGGTGCGAGCCGAGGAAGCCGGCGCCGCCGGTGACCAGGATCTTGTGCATGCGGCGCATTCTACCCGCGCGCTACACTTGTGCCCGATGAGCACGCACGCCTTGAGCGTCGCGCCGATGATGGACTGGACCGACCGGCACTGCCGGTTCTTGCTGCGCCAGGTGTCGGCGCGCGCCTTCCTCTACACCGAGATGATCACCACCGGCGCCCTGCTGCACGGCGACGTCGAGCGGCATCTCGCCTTCAGCAAGGAGGAGCATCCGGTCGCGGCCCAGCTCGGTGGCAGCGAGCCCGAGGATCTGGCGCGTTGCGCCCGGCTCGTTCATCAGTACGGCTATGACGAAGTGAATTTGAACTGCGGGTGCCCGAGTGAGCGGGTGCAGCGCGGTGCCTTCGGCGCCTGCTTGATGGCGGAGCCGGAGTTGGTGGCGGATTGCGTCAGTGCCATGCGAGAGTCGGTTTCGACCCCGGTGACGATAAAGCACCGCACCGGGGTCGATCGGATAGAAACCTACGATTTCCTGGCCCGTTTCGTCGACGTGGTGTCGCGGGCGGGCTGCAGCACCTTCATCGTCCATGCCCGGAACGCGGTGCTGAAGGGCCTCTCTCCCAAGGAGAACCGCGAGGTCCCGCCGCTCAAGCACCATTACGTATACCGCCTCAAGCAAGACTTCCCGCACCTCGAGATCGTGATCAACGGCGGCATCACGGCTCGGGACCAGATCGATGCCCATCTGGCGCACGTGGACGGCGTGATGCTCGGGCGCGCCGCGTATCACGACAGCTGGATCCTGGCCGAGTCCGGGAAAACGCGCGCCGAAGTGGTGCATGCCATGGTGGACTATGCGGCGGGC
>CAZAEG010000275.1:0-4577 GCA_964484035.1 uncultured Enterobacteriaceae bacterium
CCGCATCGGCCGTATCCGTGTTGGTCATGGACTGCACGACGACGGGCGCGCCGCCGCCGATGGCCACGGGACCCACCATGACGCGGCTGGAGATCCTGCGCCCGGGCATGGCTACTGCAGCGTGAAGCGCGCCACTTCGACTCTGACGTGCGGCATCAGGTCGACCGGCCGGTCGTTGTAGACGAGTTGCACGTGCTGCGCGTTGCCGATCACGACGCTGAACGGCGGCGCGCCGACCACCACCCGCTCGCTGCCCGCCGGATGCAGCTGCGATACCAGGAGCTTGCCGGTGCCGCTGGTGATCTCGACCCAGGACTCGCGCTCGAAGCGCAGCACGATCCGGCGCCACGCGCCGCTCGCGACGCGCGCTTGCTCGTCGACGGGCGCGGCGTCCGGCTGCGCCGCGGCGCTCGCCTCGGGCGCCGCGCTGGCCGCGCCGGCGGTGCTCGCCTGGGGCGCCGCGCTCGCCAGCTCGATGCGCTCCGAGGCTGTGCGCGCCGGCTCGGCGGGCTGCTGCGCCGCGGACACGAAGCTGAGGCGCTCGGCCCCGGCGCGCTCCTCGCGCCACTCCAGCACCACGGCGGCGACCACCGCCAGCAAGGCGAAGGACAGCACGACGTAGGCGAGGTTCGAGCGCCGCGAGGCGTCGGAGAACGGCACCGGCTGGCGAAAGCGCTGCGCGAGCCGCTCGGCATCGGGCAGCGCCTGCCCCGCGCCGACGCGCGCCACCAGCGCGGCGGCGTCGAGCCCGAGCAGCCGCGCGTAGTTGCGCACCATGCCGCGCACGGCGGCGCCGCCCGGCAGCCGGTCCCACGCCCCGCGCTCCAGCGCGTCGAGCTGGCGCGGCGCGAAGTTCAGCCTGCGCGCCGCTTCCTCCAGGCCGAGCCCGGCGGCTTCGCGTGCGCGCGCCAGGACCGTGCCGACCGGCTCTTCGGCGGCCGCGGGCGGCGTGCCGGCGGTGTCGGGGTGCGCCTCACTCATAGTTGCCGCGCTGCAAGGCCTGGAATTCCGGCGAGTTGGGGAAGCGGCGCCGCAGCTGGATGGCGTAGGACTGCTGCGCCGCGCGCGCGCCGAGGCGCCGCTCGACGCGCAGCGCGAGCCACAGCGATTCGGCGCTCGGCTGCGCCACCGCGGCGTGCTGCGCGATGACGCTGCGCGCCTCGCCGTAGCGGGCCTGGCGGTAGCGCAGCTGCGCGAACTGCAGCAGCGCCACGGGCAGGCTCGGCTCGATGCGCAGCGCCCGCTGCAGATTCTCCTCCGCCACGGCGAAGTCGCCGGTGCGCAGCGCGCAGCTGCCGGCCGCCGCGAAGGTGCGCGCCGGCGTCGCGTACAGCGGATTGTCCAGCGCGCGCCGGAAGTATGGCGGCGCCTCGCGCTCGCGGCCGATCTGGCACAGGAACCAGCCGAAGTTGTGGTTGATGTCGGAATCGCCCGGCGCGTGGCCCAGCGCGCGCTGGAAGCTCGCCTCGGCGAGCGCATTCTCGCGCAGCTCCATGTAGACCAGGCCGAACACCCCGTGCGCGGTGGCGTAGCTCGGGTCGGCGGCCACGGCGGTGCGCAGCTCCTCCAGCGCCACGCTCATGTTGCCGCGCGCGTAGTAGAGCGTCGCCAGCTCGGTGTGGATGCGCGCGCGGTTGCGCGGCGCGGAAGGCTCGCCGACGATGGTGCCGGTGTTGCCCACCGGCCCCGTGGTCTGCGCCGCACAGCCGGCGAGCGCGACGAGCGCGCAGGCGAGCAGGCGCTTCATGGCCGCGCCTCCGTCACGCGCAGCACCCGGCTGCGCTGCGTGCGGTCGGCGACCTCGCCGGCGAGCTGGCCGCAGGCGGCGTCGATGGCGTCGCCGCGCGTCCTGCGCGTCGTCACCGTGACGCCCTTCGCCTGCAGGAGCTGCGCGAAGCGCCGGATGCGCTCGGGCGCCGAGCGGCGGAACTCGGTGCGCGGGAACGGGTTGAACGGGATCAGGTTGAACTTGCAGCTCACCTGGGCCGCGATGCGCGCCAGGGCGCGGGCCTCGGCGTCGCCGTCGTTGACGCCCTCGAGCATCACGTACTCGAAGGTGATGAAGTCGCGCGGCGCCTTTTCCAGGTAGCGCCGGCAGGCCTGCAGCAGGTCGCGGATCGGGTACTTGCGGTTGACCGGCACCAGGCGGTCGCGCAATTCGTCCGTGGGCGCGTGCAGCGACACCGCGAGCGCGACCGGGCAGGCCGCGCGCAGCTGGTCCATGCCCGGGATCACGCCCGAGGTGGACACCGTGACGCGGCGGCGTGACAGGCCGTAGGCGTTGTCATCCAGCATCAGGCGCAGCGCGGGCACGACGTTCTCCAGGTTGAGCAGCGGCTCGCCCATGCCCATCAGCACGACGTTGGTCACCGGGCGCGGCCCCTCGAGCAGCCGGTGCGCCAGCCACAGCTGGCCGACGATCTCCGCCGTGGAGAGGTTGCGGTTGAAGCCCTGCTTGCCGGTCGAGCAGAACGCGCAGTCGAGCACGCATCCCGCCTGGCTCGACACGCACAGCGTGCCGCGGCCGGTCTCCGGGATGAACACCGCGTCAACGGCGTTCGCCCGATCGACCTTCAGCAGCCACTTGCGCGTGCCGTCCGCGGCGACGCTGTCGCCGACGATCGCCGGCGCCGCGACGCGCGCCGCCCCGGCGAGCTTGGCGCGCAGGTCCTTCGCCAGGTCGCTCATGCGCGCGAAATCGGCCTCGCCCCGCTGGTGCACCCAGCGCAGCACCTGGCGCGCGCGGAACGGCTTTTCGTCCAGCGTCGCGCAGAACGCGGCGAGCGCGGCGGCGTCGAGGTCGAGGAGGTTGGTCTTCATCCTTCAGCGCGAGAATATCTCGCAGGCGGGGAAGAAATAGGCGATCTCGACGCGCGCCGTGTCCGGGGCGTCCGAGCCGTGCACGGCATTGGCGTCGATGGAGGCGGCGAAGTCGGCGCGGATCGTGCCTTGGGCCGCCTTCCTCGGGTCGGTGGCGCCCATCAGGTCGCGGTTGCGGGCGATGGCGTCGTCGCCTTCGAGCACCTGCACCACGACCGGCCCGGAGCTCATGAAATCGACCAGGTCGCGAAAGAACGGTCGCTCGCGGTGCACGGCGTAGAAGCCCTCGGCCTGGGCGCGCGACAGGTGCATCATGCGCGCGGCGATCACGCGCAGGCCCGCTTCCTCGAAGCGCACGAGGATCCTGCCGATCACGTTCTTTTTCACCGCGTCGGGCTTGATGATGGACAAGGTGCGCTCGAGCGCCATTTCCCGTTTCTCCGTGGATTTCCCAAGAAATTATCAGGCCGGGATTCTATCACGGGCGCACTCTGATTTTCGTAAAAACAAGGGCTTAGGAGGTCTCCCGCCATTCCGGCACGACACCGCGCGCGCCGCGCGGCGCCTGCCATCCGACGGCAACGCCGAGCCCGGGCACCCAGACGAGCTCCTCGCCGCAGTAAAGCAGCGGCAGCTGCTCGCGCCGCCACGGCGGGACGCCCGCTTCCTGGAACAGGTTCTTCAGCGTGCGCCGCGGGCGGCGCGCGTCGAGCTGCAGCCGCTCGCCGCCGGCGCGCGCACGCAGGGTCACGCGCGAGCGCTCGAGGCGCGCGGCGTCGATGCCGCGCCCGCGCGCCGGGCGCAGGCGCAGCTCGCCCCCGGGGCGCTTCTCCACCGATACGCGCCCGCGGTACACGCGCAGCACCGCGCCGTCGTGCTCGATCGCGGTGCGCGTCCCCTGCCCGGTCAGTTGGCGGAGCATCTCGATGAGCTTCGCCTCGCTCGGCGCGCGCAGCCCGCGCGCGCGCAGGAACTCCCGGAGCAGAAGGCGCGCGTCCGCGTCGGCCGCCGCAAAATGGCGCGCCGCGCGCGCCAAGCTCTCGCGCCAGCGCGGGAAGCGCGTCTCGAGCAGCGGCCCGACGCGCAGGCGCAGGAAATTGCGCGTAAGCGCCGCGTCGCGGTTGGACTCGTCCTCGATCCAGCGCAGTCCCCGCGCGCGCGCGTACGCCTCGATCGCGCTGCGCCGCACCGCGAGCAGCGGCCGCAGCAGCGTCTTCGCGCCGAGGCGCCCCGCCACCGGCATGGCGCTCGCGCCGCGCGCGCCGGCGCCGCGCAGGAGATTCAACAGCACCGTCTCGGCCTGGTCGTCGAGCTGGTGCGCGAGGGCGATCACCGGCGCCGGGTGGCGCGCGAACACGGCACGGCGCGCGGCGCGCGCAGCGGCCTCGAGCCCCCTGCCCTTCTTGCGGACGCTGACGCGGCGCACGACGAGCGGCACGCCCCGCTCGCGGCAATGCTTCCTGCAAGAGCGCGCCCAGGCGTCCGCGTGCGGGCTCAGCCCGTGGTGCACGTGCACGGCCGCCACGCGAAAGCCGTGGCGCGGCGCGGCCGCGCACAGCAGATCGAGGAGCACCACGGAATCGACGCCGCCCGAGAAGCCGACGGCGACGCGCTTGCCGCGCAGGTCCAGCCCGCCCAGGTCAGCGCTCGGCGGCTTCCTTGAACTTGCCATAGCTCATGAGTCGCTCGAGGCGGTCCTCGACGAGCTGCTTGGGCTTCACGCTGCGCAGCTCCCTGAAGACCTCGGCGAGCGCCTT
>CAZAEG010000276.1:0-6826 GCA_964484035.1 uncultured Enterobacteriaceae bacterium
GCGGATCGGGCTCGCCGATATCGCCGAAGGCGGCGCGGTAGCCGTTGCGCCCGGCCACGCCGCGCGCCCAGTCGCGGAACTTCGCGCGCTGCCACTCGAAGCGGTGATCCGGATGGCGAAACGGCCCTGCGGGCGTGCCGCGGATCCGGTTGTATTCGCTGTTCGGCGTCGTGATCACCACGGTCGCCGGGCGGTAGCTGGCGAAGACCGCCCGTTCCACGGCGGAAAGCCGGTGCGCGTCGACGTGCTCGATGGTTTCCACCAGGGCTGCGGCGTCGAAGCCCGCGAAGCGCGCATCGGGCACGGCGAACGAGGCCTCGACCAGCTCCAAGCGACCTGCACCCGCACCGGGCGCGGCTTGCAGTAGGTTCCTGGCATCGCGCAGCGCCTCGGCCGAGACGTCCATGCCGACGATCCTGCAGAACTGCGACTCGCGCGCGAGCCGCAGCAGCAGCTCGCCGCCGCCGCAGCCCAGGTCGAGCACGCTGCGCGCGCCGCTGCGCAGCAGCTCTTGCAGCACCGTGTCGAGGCGCTGCTCGTGCAGATCCATCGCGCCGCGCTTCATGCCAGCTCCGGCAGCAAGCGCTCCAAGACCTTGCGGTGGACGCGAAGGCTGAGGTCGTCGTGCAGCACGAAGCGGATGCGCTTGAGGGATACCAGCTGCGGAATCTTTTCTATCACGGTGCCGAGCGCCACCCGGGTCGCGCGCTCGAGCGGAAAGGCGAACGCGCCGGTGGAGATCGCCGGGAACGCCACCGAGGCGAGGCCATGCTGCTCGGCAAGCGCGAGCGCATTGCGGTAGCAGGCGGCGAGCAGCGCGTCGGCGGGCTCGTCGACGCCGTACACCGGGCCGAGGCAGTGGATGACGTGCCGATTCGGCAAGCGATGCGCGCCCGTGATCACTGCCTGGCCGGGCACGATCGGGGCGAGCGGCCGGCATTCGGCTTCGAGCTGCGGTCCGGCCGCGCGGTGCAGGGCGCCGGCGACGCCGCCGCCGATGCGCAGCTGCGCGTTGGCCGCGTTGACCACCGCGTCAACGTCGGCCTGGCGCGCGATATCGCCCCGCACGCATTCGATCACGACGCCAAGGACGGTGCGCTCGATCATTGCCTCCAGCCCCGTTCGGTTTCCAAGACTCTATGATGCACGCCATGCTGCGCCAGCTCCTAGGGCTCGAGCTCCCCATCATCCAGGCGCCGATGGCTGGCGTGCAGGGCAGCGCCCTGGCCGTTGCCGTGTCCAATGCCGGCGCACTCGGCTCGCTGCCCTGCGCCATGCTCGGGCTGGACGCGCTGCAGAGCGAGCTCCAGGCACTGAAGGCGCACGCGCGCGGGCCCTGCAACGTCAACTTCTTCTGCCACACGCCGCCGGCGCCCGATGCCGCACGCGAGGCGGCGTGGCGGGCGGCGCTCGCCTCGTACTACCGGGAATACGGAATCGACGCCGCCGCTATTCCGGCGGGGCCGGGGCGCGCGCCGTTCAACCACGACGCGGCCGACCTGCTGGAAGGCTTCAGGCCGGCGGTGGTGAGCTTTCATTTCGGCTTGCCGGCGCCGGAACTGCTGCGGCGCGTGAAGTCCTGGGGCGCGAAGGTTCTGGCCTCGGCGACCACCGTGGACGAGGCGCGCTGGCTGGAAGCCCGGGGGGTCGATGCCATCGTCGCCCAGGGGATCGAGGCCGGAGGACATCGCGGCCTCTTCCTGTCGGAAGACCTGAGCACGCAGGTCGGCACCCTTGCGCTTCTGCCGCAGGTGGTGCGGGCAGTGAAAGTTCCGGTCGTGGCGGCGGGCGGCATTGCGGATGCGCCAGGGGTCGCCGCGGCCATGGCGCTAGGCGCAGCCGGCGTGCAGATCGGCACCGCCTTCCTCTTGTGCCCGGAGGCAACGACGAGCGCCGTGCACCGTGCGGCGCTGAAGAGCGAGGCGGCGCGGCACACCGCGGTTACCAACGTCTTCACCGGCCGGCCCGCGCGCGGCATCGTGAACCGCATCATCAGGGAGCAAGGACCGATCAGCGCCGCCGCGCCCGCTTTTCCGCTCGCCACCGCCGCCCTCGCGCCGCTGCGCGCCAAGGCCGAGGCACAGGGCCGCGGCGATTTCTCGCCCTTGTGGTCCGGACAGAACGCGAGCCGCTGCCAGGAGATTCCGGCCGCGCAGCTGACGCGGGCGCTGGCCGCCCGCCTGTAGCTACTTCCCGCGCTTGAGCATCAGCTGCGCGTCCTCGATCACCTTGAACGGGCTTTTGCCCCAGAGCATGGCCGCGTAGAAGAACTTCTCCAGCCCGGCCTCGGTCAGCGCGCGCCACTGGTACTGGTTGACGAGGATCACCTGTCCGGTCATGCCGAGGTCGCCGATCACGGTGAACGCGCCTTCCTGCACCGGCTTCCCGGGCGGCTTGTTCCAGCTGACCTCGCCGACGCTCGCGATGCTGTTGGGCTGCTCGCCCGGCGTGACGTCGAACGAGCCCTGGCAGCCGTCGACGGACTTCAGAGTGCAGGCGAGGCGGCTTCCGCGGGGCGGCATGGGTGCCATCATAATAATCGCATGCCGCGACTGTTTGCATGCCTTGCAGCGATTCCGAGCATCGCTATCGCGCAGCAGCCCGATCCCGTGGTCGTGACCGCCACGCGTGTCGACCAGCCGAGCCTCGAGGTCCCGGCGTCGATCGACCGCGTCTACGCGGAGGAACTGCGCGAAGGACGTCCTCAGGTCAATCTGTCGGAGAGCCTCGGGCGCGTGCCCGGGATCGTGGTGCTGAACCGCCAGAACTACGCGCAGGACCTGCAGGTGTCCTCGCGCGGCTTCGGCGCGCGCGCCGCCTTCGGCGTGCGCGGCATCCGCATGATCGCGGACGGCATTCCCGCCAGCATGCCCGACGGGCAGGGGCAGTCGGCGACCTTCGATCTCGGCACCGCGAGCCGCATCGAGGTGCTGCGCGGGCCGTTCTCCGCCTTGTACGGCAATGCCTCGGGAGGCGTGATCAACGTGCTCACCGAGAACGGGCCGAGCGTGCCGACGCTGGAGACCGGCGTGTACGCGGGGAACTACGGGACGCTTCGCAGCGCGCTGAAGTTCGGCTGGCAGCGCGACACCGTCGGATCTGTCGCCAATTTCTCGCATTTCGAGTCGGACGGCTACCGCGATCACAGCGCGGTGCGGCGCCACCAGCTCAATACCAAGGTGAACTTCTCCCTGGGCTCCGGCACGAGGCTGAGCGTGGTGGGCATGGCGCTGCACCAGCCGGATACCCAGGATCCCCTCGGTCTGACGGCCGCGCAGGTGGCGCAGAACCCGCGGCAGGTCGTGCCAGGAGCGATCACCTTCAACACGCGAAAATCGATCGATCACGACCAGGTCGGCGTAACGCTCGACCATGCGCTGTCCGGCGCCACCCGGCTGCAGGCGAGCGCTTGGGGTGGCACGCGTGACGTGGAGCAATTTCTCGCGTTTCAGGGAGATACTCCGGCCACCACCTCCGGCGGCGTGGTGAACCTCGATCGAAAGTTCGGGGGAGCAGCCCTGCGCCTGTTCTCGGATGGCAGCCTGGGCGGCCGGCCGCTGCGTATTGCTACGGGACTCGAATACGAGCGCATGGCCGAACGCAGGAAAGGATTCGTCAACAACAACGGTGTCGCCGGCGCGCTGCGACGCGACGAAGACAACGTGGTGGCGAGTACCGGCCTGTACGCGCAGGGCGAATGGCGCTTCGCCGAGCGCTGGTCTGCTCACGCCGGGCTGCGCACGAGCCGCATCAAGTTCGAGTCGACCGATTTCTTCATCGCCGCCGGCAACCCGGACGACAGCGGCGCCGTCGACTTCAGCGCCACCACACCCGTGGCGGGGTTGGTGTTTCGCGTCGATGCGCAGACCAGCCTGTACGCCAACTATGGACGTGGATTCGAAACCCCTACGTTCGTCGAACTGGCCTACCGGAACGTGGGCACCGGCCTGAACGTCGACCTGGTGCCGGCGCGCAGCCGGCACGTGGAGGCGGGGGTGAAAGCAGTGCGTGCGGGGCTCGCGCGGGTCAACGTCGCCGTGTTCGACATCGAGACACGCGACGAAATCGTCGTCGACGTCTCCAGCGGCGGACGTACCACGTTCAGGAACGCCGGACGTACCGAGCGCCGCGGGCTGGAAATCGGCGCCGAATCGCTGCTTTCAGGCCCCTTCGAGGTGCGCGCGGCCTACACCTGGCTCGACGCCGTTTACGCAGACGATTTCGGCACTACGGCCGCCGGCAACCAGCTGCCCGGCGTGCCCAAGGAGCAGTTCTACGCCGAAGGCGCCTGGCGCTACGCGCCCTGGGGCCTGCGGGTGGCGCTCGAGTTGCTGCACCGCTCGCGCGTTCCGGTCAACGATCGGAACAGCGAGTTCGCGGCCTCCTACGCCGTGGCGAACGCGGTCATCGGCTTCGAGCAGCGCGGCGCGGGCTGGCGCCTGAACGAGTTCCTGCGCATCGACAACCTGGGCGAGAAGGCCTACGTAGGCTCCGTGATCGTCAACGACGGCAACGACCGGTACTACGAGCCCGCGCCGCGGCGCAGCGTCCTCGTCGGCGTGCAGGCGAGCAGCGAATTTTGATAGTAAGGTGGGCCATTGGCCCACCTTACGACACACGTCATTACGCCGCCTTCGCCGCCGCCGGACCTGCCTTGCCGATCAGCTCGCGCAGCACGTAGGGCAGGATCCCGCCGTGCATGAAGTAGTCGACCTCGATCGGCGTGTCGATGCGCGACTTGACTTTCACTTCCCGCCGGGAGTCGTCGGTACGCGTGATGACGAGCGTGAGCTCCTGCTGCGGCCGGATGTCGTCCAGCCCGAGCACGTCGACCGTCTCGTCGCCCTTCAGCTGCAGCGACTGCGCTGAGTCCGACCCGGTGAACTGCAGCGGCAGCACGCCCATGCCGACAAGGTTGGAGCGGTGGATGCGCTCGAAGCTGCGCGCGATGACCGCCTTCACGCCGAGGAGCTGTGTGCCCTTGGCCGCCCAGTCGCGCGACGAGCCGGTGCCGTACTCCTCGCCGCCGAACACCACGGTGGGTGTGCCCTCGGCGATGTAGCGCATCGCGGCGTCGTAAATCGGCATCTCCTGGCCCAGGAACTTGGTCAGGCCGCCTTCCTTGCCGCCCATCATCAGGTTCTTGATGCGCACGTTGGCGAAGGTGCCGCGCATCATCACTTCGTGGTTGCCGCGGCGCGCGCCGTAGCTGTTGAAGTCGGCCACGGTGATGTCGTTTTCCTGCAGGTAGAGCCCCGCCGGCGAAGTCGGCTTGATCGAGCCCGCCGGCGAGATGTGGTCGGTGGTCACGGAGTCGCCGAAGATGCCGAGGATCTTCGCGCCCCGCACGTCACCGGGCCGCCCGGGCTGCATGGAGAAGTCCGCGAAGAACGGCGGCTCGGCGATGTAGGTGGACTCGGGCCAGCTGTACACCTGGCCGGAAGGTGCCGAGACCTTCTTCCACATGGGGTTCGCGTCTGCCAGGTTGCTGTACAAGCGCTGGAAGGTCTTCGGGTCGGTGGCGTGCTTGAGGGCCCCGAAAATCTCCTCCGGGCTCGGCCAGATCTCGCCCAGCCACACGTTCTTGCCGTCCTTGCCCTTGCCGACGGGCTCCTTCATCAGGTCCTTGAGCACGGTGCCGGCGAGCGCATAGGCCACGACGAGCGGCGGGCTGGCGAGGAAGTTGGCCTTGATGTTGGCGTGGATGCGCGCCTCGAAATTGCGGTTGCCCGAGAGCACGGCGCAGCCGATGAGGTCGTTCTTCACCACGGTTTCCTCGATGCCCGGATCGAGCGGCCCGGCATTGCCGATGCAGGTGGTGCAGCCGTAGGCGGCGAGGTTGAAGCCGAGCTTCTCGAGGTAGGGCAGGAGGCCCGCCTTTTCCAGGTACTCGGTCACCACGCGCGAGCCCGGTGCGAGCGAGGTCTTGACGTGCTTTTTCACCGTGAGGCCGCGCTCCACGGCCTTCTTGGCGAGCAGGCCCGCGGCGAGCAGCACGCCCGGGTTCGAGGTGTTGGTGCAGGAGGTGATGGCCGCGATGAGAACGTCGCCGTGGCCGAGCGTGATCTGCCCGGGCTTGCGCGCGCCGCCGTCCTCCACCACGCTCGGCGTGGGGCGGTTGTCGACCATCTCCACGACGTCGGCGGGCGCGCCGCGCGCGAGGCTGCCCGAATTAGACGTGCCGCCGCCCGATGCGGCGCCCGCGCCGCGAAACCAGCCGTCGAAGCGGCGCGCGAGCTCGTCGGCGGGCTTGGCGTAGCCGCTCTCGGCGGCTGGCTTGGAAAACAGCGCGCCGAACTCCTGCTTCACGTTGCCGAGGTCGATGCGGTCCTGCGGGCGCTTGGGGCCGGCGAGCGAGGGGACGACCGCGCCGAGGTCGAGCTCAAGCGTCTGCGAGTAGTCGATGGCGCCCTTCTTCGGGATGCCGAACATGCCCTGCGCACGGAAGTAGGCGCCGAGCGCTTCGACCTGCTCAGGGCTGCGGCCGGTGAAGCGCAGGTAGTCCAGGGTCTTAGCGTCCACCGGGAAGAAGCCCATGGTGGCGCCGTACTCGGGTGCCATGTTGGCGATGGTGGCGCGATCGGGAATCGAGAGGTTTTCGACGCCTTCGCCGAAGAACTCCACGAACTTCCCTACGACCTTGGCTTTGCGCAGCATCTCGGTGACCGTGAGCACGAGGTCGGTGGCCGTGACGCCGCCGCGCAGCATCCCCTTCAGGTGCACGCCGACCACGTCGGGCGTGAGGATGTACACCGGCTGGCCGAGCATGCCGGCCTCGGCCTCGATGCCGCCCACGCCCCAGCCGACCACGCCGATGCCGTTGATC
>CAZAEG010000277.1:0-4621 GCA_964484035.1 uncultured Enterobacteriaceae bacterium
GGCACCGCGCCGCATGCGCTCAAGGATCACGACGTCGTCGAGCTGGCCGGCGTCAAGATGGAGTTCTTCCTGAAGGGATGAGCCGCGGCGCGGCACCGCGCCCCGCACGCGGGCCCGCCGGCCCGACGGACCGCGCATGAAGCAGAACATCGTCCGCATCGTCCTCGGGCTCGTCATCACCCTGTTCTTCATCGGCCATGCGGCGCGCTATTACGAGGTGCCGATCATCACGCAGCTCGACAACATCATCTACGACGCGCGCCTGCAGGTGACCATGCCGCGCGGCGTGGACGAGCGCATCGTGATCCTCGACATCGACGAGAAGAGCCTGCAGGAGGTGGCGCGCTGGCCCTGGCCGCGCGACATCATGGCGGAGCTGATCGAGAAGCTGTTCGGCGAGTACGAAGTCGCCATCGTCGCCTTCGACGTCGTGTTCGCCGAGGCCGACTATTCGTCCGGCATCCGCGTGCTGGACCAACTGGCGCAGGGCACGCTCAAGGACGTGCCGGATTTCCTGCAGTCGTACCGCGGGCTGCGCTCGAGCCTCGACAACGACGGCCGGTTCGCGCAGGCGATCCGGGGCAAGCCGGTGGTGCTGGGCTACTACCTGAACAGCGACAAGGACGCCAAGCGCATCGCCGCCATCCCGGACCCGGTGCTGCCCAAGGGCACCTTCCAGGGGCGCAACATCCCGTTCACCAGCTGGGTCGGCTACGGCGGCAACCTGGCGCAGTTCCTGACGAACGCGGCGAGCGCCGGGCACTTCAACCCGATCACCGATCCCGATGGCGTGGTGCGGCGCGTGCCGATGATCGCGGAGCTGGACGGGGCCTACTACGAGGCGCTGTCGCTCGCGGTCGTGCGCACGATCCTCGGCTTCCCGAAGGTCGAGCCCGGCTACGCGCCGAATCGTTTCCTGCAGCGCGGCTATACCGGGCTCGAGTGGCTGCTGGTCGGGCCGCTCGCGATCCCGGTGGACGAGACCGCGAGCGCGCTGATCCCGTATCGCGGTCGCAAGTTCAGTTTCGCCTACGTGTCGCTGGCGGACGTGCTGGCCGCTCGCGTGCCGCTCGAGCGGCTGAAGGGCAAGATCGCGCTGGTGGGCACGACCGCGCCGGGCCTGCTCGACCTGCGCTCCACGCCCGTGGACAACGTCTTTCCCGGGGTCGAGGTGCACGCCAACCTGATCGCCGGCATGCTCGACAGGAAGATCAAGCTGAAGCCGCCCTACATGCTCGGCGCGGAGGTGGTGCTGCTGCTGGTCGGCGGGGTGGCGCTCGCGCTGCTGATCCCGATGCTGGCGCCGTTGTGGGCGACGCTGGCGACGCTGGCGGGCATGCTGGTCATCGCCGGCCTCAACGTGGCGATCTGGACCGAGGCCGACATGGTGCTGCCGCTCGCGGCCTCGCTGCTGATGACGCTCTCGCTGTACACCGTCAACATGGCCTACGGCTACTTCGTGGAAGCGCGCTCCAAGCGCCAGTTCACCGAGCTGTTCGGCCAGTACGTGCCCCCCGAGCTGGTCGACCGCATGGCGCGCGACCCGCGGAAGTACAACATGGAGCCGCGCGCCGCCGAGCTCACGATCCTGTTCTCGGACGTGCGCGGCTTCACCAGCATCTCCGAGGCGCTGAAGCCCGAGGAGCTGCGCGAGTACATCAACGCCTACCTCACGGCCATGAGCGGCATCATCCGCAGCCGGCACCGCGGCACGCTCGACAAGTACATCGGCGACGCCATCATGGCGTTCTGGGGCGCGCCGGTCGACGATGCGCGGCACGCGAGAAACGGCGTGCTCGCGGCGCTCGACATGCAGAAGGAGCGCCGTATCCTGAACGAGAAGTTCGCCGCGCGCGGCTGGCCGACGCTCAAGATCGGCGTCGGCGTGAACAGCGGCAACGTGCGCGTGGGCGACATGGGCTCGCAGGTGCGGCGCGCCTACACCGTGATCGGGGATCCGGTAAACGTGGCGTCGCGCCTGGAAGGGCGTACCAAGTACTACGGCGTGGGCATTCTGGTGGGCGAGCCGACGCGCGCCGCGGTGCGGGACGTGGTGTTCCGCGAGGTGGACCGGATCAAGGTGAAAGGCAAGGACGAAGCGGTCACGATCTACGAGCCGCTGGGCCCCGAAGGCGAGATCGAGCGCGCGGCGCTCGACGAGCTGAAGATCTGGAACCAGACCCTGCGCGCCTACCGCGCGCAGCACTGGGACCAGGTCGAGGTGAGCCTGCTCAACCTGCAGCGCATGAACCCGGAGTGCGAGCTGTATGCCCTGTACGCCGAGCGCGTCACGCAGTTCCGCCGCGCAGCGCCGCCCGCCGGCTGGGACGGCGTCACCTCGTTCGACGAGAAGTAGGATGCGCCGTTGAGACTCAAGGTCCTCGGCTGCTCCGGCGGCATCGGCGGGCGCCACATGCGCACCACCTCGTTCCTGGTCGACGGCGACGTGCTGCTCGACGCGGGCACCGGGGTGGGCGACCTGTCGCTGGCGGAGCTCGCGCTCGTCGACCACATCTTCGTCACCCATTCGCACCTCGACCACGTGTCCTCGATCGCCTTCATCGCCGACACGGTGGGCGGCATGCGCGCGCAGCCGATCCTCGTGCACGCGCTGCCCGAGACCATCGCCATCCTGAAGAACCACATCTTCAACTGGGAGATCTGGCCCGATTTCACGCAGATTCCCTCGCCCGAGAAGCCCTTCATGCGCTATGCGGAAATCACGCTGGGCGGGACCGTGACCCTCGCCGGCCGCGCCTTCACGCCGCTGCCGGCGATCCACACCGTGCCGGCGGTCGGCTACCAGCTCGACAGCGGCGGCGGCAGCCTCGTCTTCACGGGCGACACCGGCCCGAACGACGCGCTGTGGGAGATCGTGAACCGCATCGGCAATCTGAAGTACCTCATCATCGAGACCGCCTTCGCCAACAAGGAACGGCATCTCGCCGAGCTCTCCCGGCACCTTTGCCCGTCGATGCTCGCCGCGGAGCTGGCCAAGTTCGCGCGCGACGCCGAGGTGTACGTCACCCACCTCAAGCCCGGCGAGACCGAGCTCACCATGCAGGAGATCGAGGAGTCCTCGGGGCGGCTGCAGCCGCGCATGCTGCAGAACAACCAGGTTTTCGAATTTTGACTTCGCCCGCAGGCCCGGGGTCGTGAAAAACCGCCTAAAAATCAGCGCGCTGGCGGTTGAATGTTTGCGCACCCGGCGATAGCATAGCCCGCAAGCTCGAATTGAGAGGTCCATGATGAGCGCCGTTCTCAGCACACACGCCGCGCCGCAGGCGGACGTCAGCGTCCGGCTCGCGTTCCAGAAGCAGCTGCAGGCGGTCACCAACAAGATCCACGCCACGAGCAACATCGACGAGATCATGCTCGAGGTGAGCGCGGACATCTGCGCGCTGTTCAACGCCGACCGCCTCACCATCTACTCGATCAGCGAGGACAAGCAGGCCATCGTCTCCAAGGTCAAGACCGGCCTCAATTCGTTCAAGGACCTGAAGCTGCCGATCGCCGAGCATTCGATCGCCGGCTACGTCGCGCTCGCCAAGAAGACGGTCAACCTGCGCGACGTCTACGACGACGCGGAGCTGAAATCGCTCAATCCGAACCTGCGCTTCCTGCAGGAGGTCGACAAGCGCACCGGCTACCGCACCAAGCAGATGCTGGTGGCGCCGATCGTCGACGGCCAGGAGCTCACCGGCGTCATCCAGATCATCAACAGCAAGGCCGGCGTGCCCTTCGGGACGCTGACCGAGGACGGCGTCGGCGAGCTGTCGCAGACGCTGGCGATCGCCTTCCGCCAGCGGCAGAAGCCGCAGCAGGTCAAGACCAAGTACGACTACCTGATCTCGGACGCGGTGCTCTCGGCGGGCGAGTTCGAGCTCGCCTCGCGCCAGGCGCGCAAGAAGGCGGTCGACGTCGAGCAGGTCCTGGCCGAGGAGTTCCAGGTCAAGATCCCGGCGATCGGCGCGGCGCTGTCCAAGTTCTTCGGCGTGCCCTACGAGGCGTTCAAGCAGGACCGCGTCAAGCCGATGGAGCTGCTGAAGAACCTGAAGCGCGAGTACGTCGAGCAGAACCAGTGGCTGCCGATCGACGACACCAAGGCGGGCCTGGTGGTGCTGTGCCTGGACCCCGAGCGCATCCGCAGCTCGCGCATCGCCTCGAACGTGTTTCCGAAGGCGAAGATCGTGTACCGCGTGACGACGCAGAGGGAATTCAAGGAGACCCTCAACCAGTTCTACGGCGTGGAGTCCATGGACAGCGGCGACATCGGCGACATGCTGTCGAGCATGGACGACGAGGCCGACGGCGTGCTTGAGGCCGCGACGACGGACGAGGCCTCCGCCGCGGCCGACAACGAGCTGGTAAAGCTGGTCAACAAGGTGATCATCGACGCCTACAACCAGGGCGCCTCCGACATCCACATCGAGCCCTACCCCGGCAAGGTGAAGACGGAGATCCGCTTCCGCAAGGATGGCGACCTCAGCCCGTACATCGAGGTGCCGGCGAGCTACCGCTCGGCGCTGGCGGCGCGCATCAAGATCATGTGCGACCTGGACATCTCGGAGAAGCGCCGGCCGCAGGACGGCAAGATCAAGTTCAAGAAGTTCGGGCCGCT
>CAZAEG010000278.1:0-5145 GCA_964484035.1 uncultured Enterobacteriaceae bacterium
GCGCCGCCTGAAGGCGGAACTCGGGCGCATCCGGCGCCAGGGCTACTCTACGGACAACCAGGAGTTCATGTCGGGCGTCGTCTGCATCGCGGTGCCGGTGAGCGGGCCGAGGAACGGCGGCGTGTGCGCGGGACTTGCCATCTCGGCCGCCGAGGCGCGGCTCACGCTCGCCGGCGTCAGGCGCTTTCTTCCCGATTTGCGCAAGGCGGCGACGCGACTCGCGCGCAGCCTGAAGCCGGACGCCCGATGAAGGCCTGGGCCGAGGCGCTGCGCTGGACCATCGGGCTCTCCGGCGTGGCGCTCACGGCGTACGTGACGCTGGCGCTGTTCGGCTTCGTGCGCAGCTCCTCGCAGCATTACGCGGCATTCACCTTCGCCGTCATGTCGATGGCCGGCCTGATGAGCGCGCGCAGCGCGCTTGTCGAGCCGCGCGCCCGGGCGCAGCGGGCGAAGCTCGCGCTCGCGCTGGGCGGCCTGGCCGCGGCGGCGGGCGGCAGCCTCTACATCCTCTATCACGCCCAGCGCCTGGAAATCACGGCGCCGTTCTTCGAAGGCTTCGACATGACCGTGGGCCTGCTGCTCACCGCCGGCGTGCTGATCCTCACCTGGCTGCACTGGGGTCCGGTGCTGACGCTCGTGATCGGGGCGTCGATCGCCTATTTCTTCTACGGCCACCTCATCGATCATCCGCTGCTGACGCATCCCGAGTACCAGCCGAATTTCGTCATGAACTACATCGGGCTGGGCACCACGCAGGGCTTCTTCTGGTTCGCGCAGACCGCCGTCGACGACATCTACTACCTGGTGCTCTACGCCTCGGTGCTGTTCGGCATCGGCATGCTGCACTCGATCATCGAGATGGGCAAGAGCATGGGCAACCGCATCGCCGGCGGCGCCGCAGGCCCGGCGGTGATCGGCAGCGGCGTGGTCTCCATGGTGATGGGCGTGGCGGTGTCCAACGTCGTGCTCACCGGCCGCTTCACCATCCCGATGATGAAGAAGTACGGCTACAGCCCTTCCATGGCCGGCGCCATCGAGGCGGCGGCGTCGACTTCCGGCCAGATCATGCCGCCGGTGCTGGGGCTTGCCGCGTTCCTCATCGCCAGCTTCCTGTCGATCGGCTACATCGACGTGGTCAAGGCGGCGGTGCTCCCCGGGGCGCTCTACATGACCGGCATCTGGATCGCGGTGATGGTGTACGCGCGCCGTTACCGGCTGCCGAAGCTCGCCGAGCCGGTCGACAGGGCGGCGATTCTGCGCACGCTGCCCGCCTTTCTGCTGTCCTTCGCCGCCGTGTGCTGGCTGCTGCTCGAGTACTACTCGCCTTCGATGGCCGGGCTCACCGGCTGCATCGTCGCGCTCGTGCTGTCGGCCTTGCAGGGCAAGTACCGCCCGAGCGCCCGCCAGCTCGCCGCGGCGCTCGAGGAAGGCTTCCAGCTGATGACGTCGCTCGCGCTGCTGCTGATCGCGATCGGCCCGCTCGGCCAGGCTTTTCTCACCACCAACCTGTCGGGGCGCCTCGGCACGCTGCTGGTGGCGACACTGCCCGACAACTCCTTCATCCTGCTCGCCGGCGCCGCGGTGCTGTCGCTCATTCTGGGGATGGGGCTGCCGACGCCGGTGGCCTACCTGGTGGTGGCCCTCGCCCTCGTGCCGTTCCTGCAGCAGCTCGGCGTGGAGGGGCTGCGCGCGCATTATTTCGTGTTCTACTTCGCGGTGTACTCGGCGCTCAGTCCGCCGGTGGCGGTGGCGGTGCTCGCGGGGGCGAAGATCGCGGGGGCGTCCTTCCTGGACACCGCGCGCGACGCCCTCAAGCTCGCCGCCTCCACGTTCATCATCCCCTTCGCGTTCGTCTACCGGCCGCAGCTGCTCGATTTCCCGGCGCTCGGCTGGAACGTGGTGCCGCCGCTCGCCGAGGTGCTGCTCATCCAGTGGACCAGCTCGATCGCGCTGTTCGGCTACCTGCGGCGCGAGCTCGGCGCGGTGGAGCGGGGGGTGTTCCTCATGCTCACCGTGCTCGGCTACTGGGCGATGGTCACCGAGCCCGTCCATTCCACCGTCGTGTTCGTCGCCGCGAGCGCCGCAGTCTTCGCCGCGGTCCTGCTGCGCAGGCCGGCGCCTGCGCTTGTGTCCAACCCTAAAGGAGGAAAACCATGAAGCTCAAGAAGCTCAGTCGCAGGTGGCTCGGCGTGGCGGCATTCGCCATGCTGCCGATGACCTCGCCCGCGCAGCAGACGTCGGTGCCGCTGCTGCTTTGCCCGTGGGGCTGCGGACCGACCGAATCCGACACCATGCTGATGAACCAGATGATCAAGGAAGGCAGCCCGGTGACGCTCTTGCCGCAGGAGACGCCGGGCTACATGTACAACATCCGCGAGATGGCGAACCCGCGGCACTGGAAAAAGACCGCGTTCAGCACCGAGGACACCGTGATCCAGCTCGCCATGCGCGGCGGCACCCCCGAGCTCAAGGAATTCCTGCCCGAGCAGGTGCCGATCCGCTTCAAGCTGCTCTACGGCGAGACCTGGTGGGCGCAGGGCAAGTTCTTCGTCACCTTCGATCCGGCGATCAAGTCGCCCGCCGACTTCAAGGGCAAGCGCGTGGCGCTCGGGCTGCGCAGCCAGAGCGATTGGGGCGTGTTCTCGCGCCTCATGCTCGAGCACGGCTATGGCATCACGCCGCAGAACACCGACATCCGGCACCTGACGCCGGCGGCCTTGACGCAGCAGCTGCTCGACGGCTCGGTCGACGTTACCGTGACGGCGTTCGGCACCGAGCCGGCGCTGCAGGCGATCCTGATCAGCCCGCCGATGCGCCAGCTCGAGGCCGCGGGCAAGCCGCTGCGCTACATCGGCGTCTCCAAGGAGGCGATCGACAAGGTGAACGCCAAGTTCGGCACCACCTTCCTGCACGTGACGCTGGCGGCAGGCAAGCTGCCCAAGCAGAGCGCGCCGCTCTCGGTCGGATTCAATCGCGGCTTCAAGGCGGCGCATGCCGACTTCCCCGAGGAGGCGGCCTACCAGATCGTGATGGCGGTGGCGCGCAACGCGCCGCGGATGAAGGAAATGCACGCGCTGTGGAAGATCTGGACGCCCGAGCTGATGCTGCACGGCCTGTCGGAGGAAAACGTGCACCCCGGGGCGAAGCGCGCCTACGTGGAGCTCGGCTGGTGGGACAAGGTGAAGCAGTACCCGCCGGTGACCTACCCGAAATGAAGGGCAAGGTCGCCCTCGTCACCGGGGCGGCGCGGGGCCTCGGCAGCGGCATCGCCGAGCGCTTTGCGCAGGCCGGCTGCGAGGTCCATCGGGCCGACATTGCCGGCGGCAGCCTGCCGATGGACGTGACCGACCGCGCCTCCGTACGTAGGGCGCTGGGGCAAGTCGGCGCGCTCGACGTTCTCGTGAACAACGCCGGGCTGCTCGCCACCGGGCCGTTCGACCGGACGGGGGGCGAGGCCTGGGACCGGCTCGTGGCGGTGAACATCACCGGCGTCTACAACTGCGTGCAGGCCGCGGTGCCGGCCATGCGCGGGCGGCCCGGCGCCTCGATCATCAACATCGCCTCGGTCTCCCACGAGAAGGGCGGCGGCGCGATCGGCAACGTCTGGTACGGCGCCACCAAGGCCGCGGTGGTGGCCATGACGCGGGGCCTCGCGCGCGAGCTCGGGCCGCAGGGCATCCGCGTCAACGCCATCGCCCCCGCCGTGCTGGAAACCGACATGGTGCGCGGGGTGCTGAGCGCCGAGCTGCGCGAGCGCATCCTCGCCCGCGTCCCGCTCGGGCGCCTGGCGCAGGCCGACGATATCGCCGCGCTCGCGCTGTTCCTCGCCTCCGCGCAGGCGTCGTTCATCACGGGCGAGGTGATCGCCGTCGACGGTGGCTTCCTTCGCACCTGAAACGATCGTGCTGGCGGTGCTCGTCGGCACCCTCGCCGGGGTGATCCGGGGCATCACCGGGTTCGGCGGCGCGATGGTCATGTCGCCGCCGCTCGCGCTGCTGCTCGGGCCCCGGCTGACGGTGGCCGTGGTGCTGCTGCTCGAGGGGATCGCCGCGGCGCCGATGGTGCTCGAGACGCGCCGGCTGGTGCGCTGGCGCGTGATGGCGCCGATCCTCGCGGCCACCTGCGTCACCGTCCCGCTGGGCGGCTACGTGCTGGTCAGCGCCGATCCGCTGACCTTGCGCCGCGCCATCGCGGCGATCGTGATCGTGTTCTCGCTGCTCCTGCTGCGCGGCTGGCGCTACGCCGGACCGCAGCGCGCCGCCACGGGCGTCGGGCTCGGCGCGGTCGCGGGCACGATGCTCGGCGCGACCAGCATCGGCGGTCCGCCGGTGATCCTCTACCTGCTCGCCGGGCCCGATCGCGTCGAGACGACGCGCGCCAACCTGACGCTGTTCGTCGCCGCCGGCTCGCTCGCGGGCGTCGCCATGCTGTGGCTGGGCGGCGTGCTCGATGCGCGCGCCGCCTGGATCGGCCTCGCCCTGGCGCCGGGCTACTACGGCGGCGTGGTCGCCGGCACGCGGCTGTTCTCGCGCTTCAACGACACGCGCTTCCGGCAGTTCACGCTGCTCCTGATGGTGGCGGTGTCGACCGGGATACTGTTCGCCTAGGAACAGTTGTGAGACACTCAGTCGTCCCCCCTTTTCCCCGCGAGACCCTCCCATGACCGACATCGCCGAAGTGAAACGCGTGGCAGTCACCGGCCGCCAGCGCATGACGCCGTCCGAAGCGCTGGTGGAAACGCTCGTCGCCCAGGGCGTGAGGAACGTCTTCGGCATCGTGGGCTCTGCCTACATGGATGCGCTGGACCTGTTTCCCTCGGCCGGCATCCGCTTCATCCCGACGGTGCACGAGCAGGGCGCGGCGCACATGGCCGACGGCTATTACCGCGTCAGCGGCAAGCATGGCGTGTGCATCGGGCAGAACGGGCCGGGCATCACCAATTTCGTGACCGCGATCGCGGCGGCGTACTGGGCGCACAGCGCGGTGGTGGCGATCACGCCGGAGACGGGCTCGATGGCGGTCGGCCTGGGCGGCTTCCAGGAAACCGACCAGCTGCCGATCTTCTCGAAGATCACCAAGTACCAGGCGCACGTGAACAATGCGGCGCGCATGGCGGAGCTGACCGCGCGCGCCTTCGACCGCGCG
>CAZAEG010000279.1:0-3102 GCA_964484035.1 uncultured Enterobacteriaceae bacterium
GGCCCGCAGCTGCGCTCGGAGGTGCTGGGCGACGCCGTGCAGAAGGCGTTCGCCGACGCGGTGCGCGAAGCCAAGCTCAGGGTCGCCGGCCAGCCGCGCATCGAGCCGAAGAAGGACGCCGCCGCGGACGCGCTCGAGTTCAGCGCCACCTTCGAGGTGTATCCGGAGTTCAGGATCGGCGAGCTCGCCGCGGCGAGCGTCGAGCGGCCGCAGGTCACGGTCGACGATGCGGCGGTGGAGAAGACGCTCGAGATCCTGCGCATGCAGCGCGTCACCTATGGCGAAGCGGCGCGCGCCGCGCAGGCGGGCGACCGCGTGACGGTGGATTTCTCTGGCACGATCGGCGGCGAGCCGTTCCCCGGCGGCCAGGCCGACGGTTTCGCCTTCGTGCTCGGGGAAGGGCGCATGCTGCCCGAGTTCGAGGCCGCGGCGGGCGGCGCGGCGCCGGGCGAGTCGAAGACCTTCAGCGTGACCTTTCCGCAGGACTATCACGGCAAGGAAGTGGCGGGGAAGACCGCCGAGTTCGCGCTCACGCTGAAGAAAGTCGAGGCGCCGCGCCTGCCGGCGCTCGATGCCGAGTTCGCCAGGGGCCTGGGCGTGGCGGACGGCGACCTGGCGAAGATGCGCGCGGAAGTCCGGCAGAACGTGGAGCGCGAGGCGACGAAGCGCGTGGAGGCGCACGTCAAGCAGCAGGCGATGCAGGCGCTGCTCGCGGCGACGCCACTCGAGCTGCCGAAGTCGCTCGTGGCGATGGAGACGCGCGAGCTGGTCGAGCGCGCCGCCGCCGACCTGCGCGCCCGCGGCCTGAAGTTCGAGAAGCTGCCGCTCGACCCGCAGGCGTTCGAGGACAGCGCGAAGCGGCGCGTGGCGCTCGGGCTGATCATCGCCGAGCTGGCGCGCGCCGAGAAGCTGCAGCCCAAGCCCGCCGAGGTGCGCGCACTGATCGAGCAGGAGGCCCAGTCCTACGAGAGTCCCGCCGAGGTAGTAAAATGGTTTTATATGCAGCCGCAACGCCTGTCGGAGATGGAGGGCCTGGCGCTCGAGGCCAACGTGGTGCAGTGGGTGCTGCAGAAGGCGCGGGTCGTGGACAAGCCGATGCCCTTCGACGAGCTGATGGGAAGCAACGCATGAACTGGCGCTCCGACATGCCGGACGCGAAAGACCTCGGCCTGATCCCGATGGTCATCGAGCAGTCGGGGCGCGGCGAGCGCGCCTACGACATCTATTCGCGGCTGCTGAAGGAGCGGGTCGTGTTCCTGGTCGGCGTGGTGACCGAGACCACCGCCAACCTGATCGTGGCGCAGCTGCTGTTCCTGGAGTCGGAGAACCCCGACAAGGACATCTTCTTCTACATCAACTCGCCCGGCGGCTCGGTGTCCGCGGGGCTCGCCGTCTACGACACCATGCAATTCATCAAGCCCGACGTCAGCACCCTGTGCGTCGGCCAGGCCGCCAGCATGGGCTCGCTCCTGCTCGCCGCCGGCGACAAGGACAAGCGCTTCATCCTGCCCAACTCGCGCGTCATGATCCACCAGCCGATGGGCGGCTTCCAGGGCCAGGCCACCGACATCGAAATCCACGCCAAGGAGATCCTCTACCTGCGCCAGCGCCTGAACGAGATCCTCGCCAGGCACACCGGCAAGCCGGTGGAGACCATCGCGCGGGACACGGAGCGCGACTTTTTCCTCGGCGCCGAAGACGCGGTAAAGTACGGTCTCGTGGACAAGGTGCTCACCACCCGGGAACCCGCCTAGATGTCGGACAAGCCCGCCTCCGGCGACAAGCTGCTGTACTGCTCGTTCTGCGGCAAGAGCCAGCACGAAGTCAGAAAGCTGATCGCCGGCCCGTCGGTGTTCATCTGCGACGAGTGCATCGAGCTGTGCAACGACATCATCCGCGAGGAGACCGCCAGCGACAAGGGCGGCAAGGGCGCCAAGTCCGACCTGCCGACGCCGCACGAGATCCGCAACATCCTCGACCAGTACGTGATCGGCCAGGACCAGGCGAAGAAGATCCTTTCGGTCGCGGTCTACAACCACTACAAGCGCCTGAAGCACCTCTCGAAGAACGACGAGGTGGAGCTGGCCAAGTCCAACATCCTGCTCATCGGGCCGACCGGCTCGGGCAAGACGCTGCTGGCGCAGACCCTCGCCCGGCTGCTGAACGTGCCCTTCGTCATCGCCGACGCGACCACCCTGACGGAAGCCGGCTACGTCGGCGAGGACGTCGAGAACATCATCCAGAAGTTGCTGCAGAACTGCGACTACGACGTGGACAAGGCCAAGCGCGGCATCGTCTACATCGACGAGATCGACAAGATCTCGAGGAAGTCCGACAACCCCTCGATCACGCGCGACGTCTCCGGCGAGGGCGTGCAGCAGGCGCTGCTGAAGCTGATCGAGGGCACCATCGCCTCTGTGCCGCCGCAGGGCGGGCGCAAGCACCCGAACCAGGATTTCGTGCAGGTGGACACCACCAACATCCTGTTCGTGTGCGGCGGCGCCTTCGACGGACTGGAGAAGATCGTGCGCAACCGCACCGAGAAGACCGGCATCGGCTTCGGCGCGGAAGTGCGCAGCCCCGGCAACTCCAAGGCCACCTTCGACCTGCTCAAGGCGGTGGAGCCCGAGGACCTGATCAAGTACGGCCTGATCCCGGAGTTCGTCGGGCGCCTGCCGGTGGTGGCGGCGCTCGAGGAGCTCGACGAGTCCGCCCTGATCCAGATCCTCACCGAGCCGAAGAACGCCCTGCTCAAGCAGTACCAGCGCCTGTTCCTGATGGAAGGCGTCGAGCTGGAGGTGCGCACCCTGGCGCTGGGCGCGGTGGCGCGCCGCGCGCTCGCCCGCAAGACCGGGGCGCGCGGGCTGCGCTCGATCCTGGAGAACGTGCTGCTCGACACCATGTACGAACTTCCGACCCTGGAAAATGTCAGCAAGGTGGTGATCGACGAGCAGATGATCTCGGCCGACGGCAAGCCGCTGCTGATCTACTCCGATCAGCAGAAAGTGGCCGGCTCGTCGGCCTAAGCGCCGCATTTCGTTGCAGTTTTCGCATTGCGAGCGACGCGCGTTGCGTGTACGCTCGACCCATTGATTCCGCTGC
>CAZAEG010000280.1:0-4901 GCA_964484035.1 uncultured Enterobacteriaceae bacterium
CATCGTCGCTGGCGAGAAATAGTACCGCCCCGGCGATGTCCTCGGGCTTGCCCAGGCGCCCGATCGGCACCGCGCGGCGATAGGCCTCGCGCAGCTTGTCCGGATTGCCCGCGCCCTGCATGAACGCTTCGAGCATCGCGGTTTCCGTCAGCCCCGGGCACACGGTGTTCAGGCGCACGCCCTTGCCGGCCAGCTCGCGCGCGAGCGTCTTGGTGATGGCGATGATGCCGCCCTTGCAGGCGGAATAGGGCGCCTCGCCGGAAGAGCCGACGCGGCCCGCGTCGGATGCGATGTTCACCACCTTGCCGCCGCCGCGCGCGACCATCCCGGGCAGCACGCAGTGCATCAGGTTCATCGGCCCGACGAGGTTGATGGCGATGATCTTCTGCCAGAACGCCGGATCGGTCTTCAGGAACGGCTTGAACATGTCCCAGCCGGCGTTGTTGACGAGGATGTCCACCGGCCCCGCGCCGTCCACCGCCTTCTTCACCGCCTCGTAGTCGGTGATGTCCACGCTCGGCGAGCCCTTCAGGTCGAAGACGACGACTTTCGTGCCCTCGGCCTGGAAGCGCTCGACGATCGCCGCGCCGATGCCGGCGGCGCCGCCGGTGACGATCGCGGTCTTGCCTTTCAGTCCTCTCATCGCTTTTCCTCCGGAATCACGGCGGTGGCCTCGAGCTCGATCTTACCCGGCGCATCGAGCAGGTCCGAGACGAAGATCATGCTCATCGCCGGGAAATGCGTGCCCATGAGCGAGCGCCAGGTGCGCCCGAGCGCGGGGCGCGCCGCGAGGTACGCCGGCTTGTCGCAGCAGTAGGCGGTCATGCGGCAGATGTGCTGCGGACGGCCGCCGGCCTCGGCGAGCACCGCGAGCACGTTCTTCAGTGCCTGCTCGAACTGCGGCGCGAGCTCCTCGGACTGGAAATTCTGCCGCGCGTCCCAGCCCACCTGACCGGCGACGAAGACGACGCGGCCTTGCGCTTCGATGCCGTTGGCGTAGCCTACGGGCGGCGCCCAGCCGCGCGGCTGCAGGACTCTCATTCGGTGGTGCACGGCGGATCCGGGTCTTCGTCCCAGTTCGGCCCGGGCTGCGGCACGCGCTTCATCCAGTCGCGGATCAGGCGCACGTGCTCGCGCTCCTCGTCCGCCATCTCCAGCGCCGCCTTGCGCACGCCCGGCGGCGCCTCGCCGGCGGCGATGTCCTCGAAGTACTGCTGCGCCTGCAGCTCGCAGCGCAGCGCGATCTCGAGCGCGTGGAACGGCTGCATCAGGTAGTGCAGCTGGTCGAAGGCCGCGGTCTCCGGGCCCTCCACCGTTTCCCAGGCGTAGGCGGGCGGCAGCGCCGGCATGCTCGGCCAGCCCATCTCCTCGAGGATGCGCTTGGCATGCAGCGCCTCCACGGCCGCGAGCTTGCGGAACATCTGCGCCACCTCGCGGTTGTTGTGCGTGTCGAGCTGCTCGGCGAACTGCGCGTAGCGCTCGGTCGCCTCCAGCTCCATGGCGTAGGCGCGCGCCATGAAGTCGTCTAGAGACGGAACTGGCATGCGAGCGCCTCCACGGATTGCGCGCCGGCCGGCGCCGCGCGGTACGGCGGCCGGCTGCCCTTGTAGAGCACGCCGACGTTGAAGCCGTCGTCGGTCATCAGGCGCCGCGCGGCGCGCCCCGGGTCGTCGGTGGGCTCCACCGGCGCGGGATGGGCGCGCGCTTTCCACTCGCGCTGCTCGGGGCGGAAGGTGACGCAGGGCGAGAGCACCTCGATGAAGGAAAAGCCCGGGTGGCGCACGGCCTGCTCGATCAGCGCCGCGCAGCCGTTCGGGTCGCCCGAGTACGCGCGGGCGATGAAGTTGGCGCCCGAGGCGAGCGCGATCACCAGCGGGTGGAACTCCTTGAGGCCCGTGCCGCCCGGCGCGAGCTTCGAGGACCAGTCGGGCTCGGTGGTGGGCGAGGGCTGTCCCTTGGTCATGCCGTAGACGTGGTTGTCCATCACGATGTAGGTGAGGTCGACGTTCCTGCGGCAGGCGTGCAGGAAGTGGTTGCCGCCGATCGAGTAGCCGTCGCCGTCGCCGCTCGCCACCAGCACGGTGAGGTCGGGACGCGCGGCTTTCAGGCCGGTGGCCACCGGCAGAGCGCGCCCGTGCACGCCGTGAAAGCCGTAGCAGGTGGTGTAGGCGGGGATGCGCGACGAGCAGCCGATGCCCGAGACCACCGCCACGTTTTCCGGGCGCAGCGCGAGGGCGGCGAGCGCTTTGGTGATCGCCGCGAGCACCGAATAGTCGCCGCAGCCCGGGCACCAGACCGGCTTATAGTCGGACTTGAAGTCCTTGGCCGCGAGCATCGGGGCGCCGGGCGCGTTCAAGCGTTCCCCCACTGCGCGAGCGCCTGCTGGATCTCCGCGGGCCGGAAGGGCAATGGCCCGGGACGGCGCAGGCTCTTCACTTCGCCGGGCAGGTCGTACTCGGCGCGCAGATACCTGAGGAACTGGCCGCTGTGGTTCTGCTCGACGACCAGCACGCGCTTGACGCCTTCGAGAGCCTTCTTCAGGCGCCCGGGCTGCGCGGGCGAAAGCAGTCGCAGCGACACCAGACGCACGCCCTTGCCGTCGCGCGCCAGCGCCTCGCGCGCCGGGCCCGTGCAGGAGCCGAACGTGACGAGCGCGACGTCGCCTTCGCCTTCCACGCTCGCCCAGGCCTCGCCCGGGTCGAGCTGCGCGAGCTTGCGCGCGCGCTTGTCCATCTGCGCCAGGTGGTCGGACGGCTGCGAGGAGGGGGTGCCGCGCTCGTTGTGCTCGAGGCCGTCGGCGGTGTAGGTCGCGCCCGGCGTTCCGGGAATCGCCATCGGCGAGATGCCCGAAGGCGTGATGGCGTAGCGCTTGTAGCCCTCGGCGCCTTCGGCCTTGAGCCGGGCCACGGCGCCGTTCGCAGGCGGCGGCGCGTCCACCACGCCGCGCGCTTGCCCGAGGTACTGGTCGGAGAGCACGATCGCCGGCACCTGCAGCGACTCGGCAAGCCGCACCGCCCATTCGGTCGCGGCGAGGCAGTCGGCGAGCGAGTTCGGCGCCACCACCACGTGCGGCGCATCGCCGTGCAACCCGTAGAGCGCGATGCCGAGGTCGGCCTGCTCGCTCTTGGTGGCGATGCCGGTGGAGGGCCCGGTGCGCATCACGTCGACCACCACCACCGGGATCTCGGCGGCGACGCCGAGGCCGAGCGACTCGACCATCAGCGCGAGCCCCGGGCCGGAGGTGGCGGTGAGCGAAGGCACGCCGCCGTACGAGGCACCGAGCGCCATGTTGATGGAGGCGAGCTCGTCTTCGGCCTGCACCAGCGTGCCGCCGACTTTCGCGAGCGCGGGCGAAAGATATTCGAGCAGCTCGGTGGCCGGCGTGATCGGGTACGCGGCGACGAAGCGCACGCCGCCGCGCAGCGCGCCGTAGCCCGCGGCCTCGTTGCCGGTGATGAGCCAGCGGCTCGCCTGGGCCGGCGGCGCGGCGAGCGCGAACTGCGGCAGCGCCGCGGCCTGCGCCATGCCCAGGCGCGCGGCCGCGAGGCCCGCCTCGAGCCCTTTCTTCATCGACTTGCGCATCGCGGCGGCCAGCGCCGCCTCCGGCAGTCCGAGCAGCGCGGCGAGGAGCCCCAGCGCCACCATGTTGGGCCAGCCGCCCTGAGCCTGCGCGGCGAGCGCCTTCAGCGGCACCGGCGCGTAGCGCGCGCCGCCTGCCTTGAAGGCCTCGGGCGGCTCGCCCTGCGCGGGGTCGCCGACGACGAGGCTGTGCGGGCCGAGCGGCAGCTCGGCGGCGAAGCGCTGGACGTTCTGCCAGTCGATCGCCGCCAGCACCTGGAAGCGGTCGTCCTGGCCGTCGCCGGGAAAGGTGGCGATGCGCAGCATGGCGGCGGCCTCGCCGCCGCGGATCTGCGGGCCGCTGGTGCGCGTCATCAGGCCGTAGTAGCCGGCCTGCGCCGCGGCCTCCAGCAGCATGTTGCCGGCGGTCATGACCCCGGCGCCGCCGGAGCCGGCGAGCGCCATCGAAACCGAAGCGTGCCCGTGCATGGCGCTATTTGGCGGGCAAGCCCGAGCCCAAACCTTGAGATGGATCAAACCGGGGCGCTTTACCCGGGGGTACAAAGGGTCTAATTCGGTATCGGGATACCGATTTCAGGAGAAAGGGAACCCCATGGGCCTGCCCGAAGCGAAGTTCCACAAGGACCACGACCTGCCGGCGATCTCGTGCAGCGGGCTGAAGTTCGAGAAGCGCCCCGCGCGCACGCCGGACGGCAAGACGGTGCCGGGCCTCTACAACGCCTGGATCTGGCTCGATAACCCCACCCAGTACAACTCCTACACCACCGAGATGGTGAAGGCGGTGATCCTCGCCTTGCGCGCCGCGTCCAACGCGCGCGATGTCTCGAGCGTCGTGTTTACCGGCGTGGGCGACAAGGCCTTCTGCACCGGCGGCAACACCAAGGAGTACGCCGAGTACTACGCCGGGCACCCGCAGGAGTACCGGCAGTACATGCGGCTGTTCAACGACATGGTGTCGGCGATCCTCGCCTGCGACAAGCCGGTGATCTGCCGCGTGAACGGCATGCGCGTCGGCGGCGGGCAGGAGATCGGCATGGCCTGCGACTTCTCCGTCGCGCAGGACCTGGCGCGCTTCGGCCAGGCGGGCCCCAAGCACGGCTCGGCGCCCATCGGCGGCGCGACCGACTTCCTGCCGGTGATGGCGGGCGCCGAGCGCGCGATGGTGGCGTGCGTGCTGTGCGAGCCGTTCTCCGCGCACGAGGCTTACCACATGGGCGTGCTCACCGACATCGTCCCGGCGCTCAAGGTGGACGGCAAGTTCGTCGCCAATCCACTCGTCGAGACGCAGCGCGTGTACGACGAATTCGGCCGGCTCGTCTTCG
>CAZAEG010000281.1:0-11395 GCA_964484035.1 uncultured Enterobacteriaceae bacterium
TTCCCTCGTGGCGGCGCGATCGCACGCGCGAGCGGATCGCCGCGTACGTGTGGTTAGAATCGCCCACCCCATGACCCTCGCCTGGATCGTATTGGCCACGCTCGCCGGCGGCGTGCTCTCGGTCTGCGCCGCCGCGTTCGCGCTGGTGCTGCGCCCGAGCTGGGTGCCGATGCTGGTGTCCTTTGCCATCGGCACGCTGCTCGGCGCGGCGTTCCTCGAGGTCCTGCCGCACGCCTTCGGCGAGGGCGATGCGCAGGTCGTGGCGGTGGCGATCCTCGGCGGCATCCTCGGCTTCTTCCTGCTGGAGAAGCTGCTGCTGTGGCGCCACTCCCACGACCACGGCGAGGGCGACGGGCCCGCCCACCACCAGGAGCATGCGCGCGCCGGCGCGCTGATCGTGGTGGGAGACACCGTGCACAACTTCGTCGATGGCGTGCTGATCGCCGCGGCCTTCCTGCAAAGCCCCGAACTGGGCGTGGTCACGGCAGTGGCCATCGTCGCGCACGAAATTCCGCAGGAAGTGGGCGACTTCCTCGTGCTGCTGCATTCGGGCTACGCGCGCTCGAAGGCGTTCGCCCTGAATATCGTGTCCTCGATGGGCAGCGTGGTCGGCGGCGTTTTCGGCTACGTCGCGCTCGAGGGCTTCGAGGACTGGGAGCCGATCCTGCTCGGGGTGGTCGCCGCGAGCATGATTTACGTCGCGGTGGCCGACCTGATCCCGGGTTTGCACAAGCGCCCGGAGCTGCGCGACACGGCCCAGCAGGCACTGCTCATTGCCGCGGGCGTAGGACTGATCGCGCTCGTGGGATGAGGGTTTGACCGAGGGCGTTTGTGCGGTGCAAAATACCCGCCCTTGAGTTCGCCCCAGCCACAGTCAACCGCGGCCTTCCTCGCCGCCATTGCCCAGTCCGGCAATGACGCGGCGCAGAACTGGCTGCGCCTCGCCGCAGGCGCGCCCGCCCCGGGCGGCCCGGCCGGCTACCTCGCGCGGCTCGCCGCGGACGGCGAGCGCGCCGGCGCCCTGCAGTCGGAGTATCTGGAGAAGCAGAGAAAGCTCTGGCAGGCGCTCGCCGCCGGCATGCGCGAGGCGAGCGTGCGCGCTGCGCCCGGCGACCGGCGCTTCGCGGCGCGCGAGTGGCGAGAGGACCCTTATTACAGCTACCTGCAGCAGTCCTATCTGCTCGCCGCCGAGTACCTGGAAAAGCTGGTCGAGGCCTGCGCGCTCGAAGGCCAGGCCAAGGAGCGGCTGCGCTTCAGCGTGCGCCAGTGGGTGGACGCGGTCAGCCCGGCGAACTTCGTCGCCACCAATCCGGAGGTGCTGCGCCTCGCGCAGGAAACCGGGGGCGAGAGCCTGACGCGCGGCCTCACGCACCTGATCGCCGACGCGGGCCGCGGCCGCATCGGCCAGAGCGACGAGTCGGCGTTCGAGGTCGGCCGCAACCTCGCCGTCACGCCGGGCACCGTGATCCACGAGAACGAGCTGATGCAACTCATCCAGTACGCGCCCGCGACCGCCGAAGTGGCGCGGCGCCCCCTGGTGATGGTGCCGCCCTGCATCAACAAGTACTACATCCTCGACCTGCAGCCCGAGAATTCTTTTGTGCGCTATGCCGTGGGCGAGGGACACACGGTGTTCATGGTGTCCTGGAGGAACGTCGGACCCGGGCAGGGCGGCTACGGCTGGGACGACTACCTGGAGACGGGCGTGCTGGAAGCACTGCGCGCCGCGCGCGCCATCACCAAGGCCGATCGCGTCAATGCACTGGGCTTTTGCGTCGGCGGCACGCTGCTCGGTGCCGCGCTCGCGGTGCTGGCGGCAAAGGGCGAGGACCTGGTGGAGAGCGCCACCTACCTCACCACCCTGCTCGACTTTTCCGACACCGGCCAGATCGGCCTGTTCGTCGACGAGGCGAGCGTCGCGGCGCGCGAAGCGACGCTCGGCGGCGGCGGCATCCTGCCCGGCAGGGAGCTGGCGACGGTGTTCTCCGCGCTGCGCGCCAACGACCTCATCTGGCCCTACGTGGTCAACAACTACCTGAAGGGCGGCACACCCCCGGCGTTCGACCTCCTGTACTGGAACGCCGACAGCACCAACCTGCCCGGGCCGATGTACTGCTGGTACCTGCGCCACACGTACCTGGAGAACGCGCTGCGCGTGCCGGGCGCGGTCACGAACCTCGGCGTGCCGGTGGATCTGGGCATGGTGGACCGGCCGAGCTTCATCGTCGCCACGCGCGAGGATCACATCGTGCCCTGGCACTCGGCCTACCGGTCGGTGGCGCTGCTGGGCGGCGAAAAGACGTTCGTGCTGGGCGCCGCCGGCCACGTCGCCGGCGTCATCAACCCGGCGGCGAAGAAGCGCCGCAGCTACTGGGCGGGCGCGCCCTATCCCGCGGACCCGCAAGCGTGGCTTGCGCGCGCGGCCGAGCGCGCGGGGAGCTGGTGGCCGCAGTGGGCCGACTGGCTCGGCAGCTACCGGGGCGGCACGCGCAAGGCGCCACGCAAGCCCGGCAACGCCCGCTACCCGGCGATCGAGCCCGCCCCGGGGCGCTACGTCAAACAGAAGGCAAGCTAGGAGAATCCCATGGAAGACATCGTCATCGTCGGCGCAGCCCGCAGCGCCATCGGCAAGTTCGGCGGCACGCTGGCGAAAACGCCCGCGTCGGACCTCGGCGCGCACGTCATGCGGAAGCTCCTCGAGCGCTCGGGCGTGAAGCCGGAGCAGGTCTCGGAAGTGATCCTCGGCCAGGTGCTCGCCGCGGGCGTCGGCCAGAACCCGGCGCGGCAGGCGGCGATCAAGGCGGGGCTGCCCGACATGATCCCGGCCATGACCGTCAACAAGGTGTGCGGCTCGGGGCTGAAGGCGGTGATGCTCGCCGCGCAATCGGTCGCGAACGGCGACTCGGACCTGGTGGTCGCGGGCGGCCAGGAGAACATGAGCATCGCGCCGCACCTGCTGAACGGCTCGCGCGACGGCTTTCGCATGGGCGACGCGAAGATGGTCGACTCGATGATCGTCGACGGCCTGTGGGACGCGTTCAACCAGTACCACATGGGCGTCACCGCGGAGAACGTGGCCAAGGAGTACGCCGTGACGCGCGAGGAGCAGGACGAGTTCGCGGTCAAGAGCCAGAACAAGACCGAGGCCGCGCAGAAGGCGGGGCGCTTCAAGGACGAGATCATCCCCTTCGAGATCCCGTCGCGGAAAGGCCCGGTGGTGTTCGCCGACGACGAGTACCCACGCCATGGCGCGACGCTCGAGGCCATGAAGGGCCTGAAGCCCGCGTTCGACAAGAACGGCACGGTGACCGCGGCGAACGCCTCGGGCATCAACGACGGCGCCGCCATGGTGCTGGTGACGAGCGCGCGCAAGGCCCGGGAGCTCGGTCTGCAGCCGATCGCGCGCATCAAGTCCTTCGCCTCGGCGGGCGTCGATCCGAAGTACATGGGCATGGGCCCGGTGCCGGCTTCCAAGCGCTGCCTCGCGCGCGCCGGCTGGGAGCCGAAGGACCTCGACCTGATGGAGATCAACGAGGCGTTCGCTTCGCAGGCCATCGCCGTCAACCGGCAGATGGGCTGGGATACGTCGCGGGTGAACGTCAACGGCGGCGCCATCGCGCTCGGCCATCCGATCGGCGCCTCGGGCTGCCGCATCCTGGTCACGCTCCTGCACGAGATGCACAAGCGCGACGCGAAGAAGGGTCTCGCGTCGCTGTGCATCGGCGGTGGCATGGGCGTGGCGCTGGCGGTGGAGCGATGAGCGCGGTGCTGGAGCGGGAGAACGCCGCCGGGGAGCAAGCACTGCCGGCGAAGGCGCGCGTCGCCTTCGTTTCCGGCGGCATGGGCGGCATCGGCACGGCAATCTGCCGGCGCCTGGGCGCGGCGGGGCACACGGTGGTCGCGGGCTGCCTGCCGGACTACGACAAGAAGGCCGAGTGGCTGGCGGCGATGCGGAGCGAGGGCTTTCGCGTGCACGCCGCCGAAGGCGACGTCGCCGAATTCGAGAGCTGCGCCGAGATGTTCTACCACGTGCGCTCGGTGGTCGGCCCGGTGGAGATCCTCGTCAACAACGCCGGCATCACGCGCGACAGCATCTTCAAGCGCATGACCGAGCAGGACTGGATGGCGGTGATCAACACCAACCTGAACAGCGTGTTCAACGTCACGCGCCAGGTGATCGACGGCATGAGCGAGCGCGGCTGGGGGCGCATCGTCAACATCTCCTCGGTGAACGCCATCAAGGGGCAGTTCGGGCAGACCAACTACTCCGCGGCGAAGGCCGGCATGGCGGGATTTTCCAAAGCGCTGGCGCAGGAAGTGGTGAGGAAGGGCGTCACCGTGAACACCGTCTCGCCGGGCTACGTCGAGACCGACCTGGTGCGCGCCCTTCGGCCTGAGATCCGCGAGAGAATCGTCGCCTCGATCCCGATGGGGCGCCTGGCGCAGCCCGCGGAAATCGCCGTCGTGGTGGCGTTCCTCGTCTCCGAGGACGCGGGCTACATCACCGGCGCCAACATCTCGGTGAACGGCGGCATGCACATGATGTAGTAGACTCGTTTCGGAGGAGGGGACAACATGGCGCAGCAGCGGATCGCGGTCGTCACCGGCGGCATGGGCGGTCTGGGCGAGTCGATCTCCACGAAGATGGCCGATGCCGGCTACAAGGTGGTGGTGACCTACTCTCCGTCCAACACCAAGTACAAGAGCTGGCTCGACGAGATGAAGTCGCAGGGCTACGGCTTCGGCGCCTACCCGGTGGACGTGGCGGATTTCGACGACTGCGCGGCGAAGGTGCAGAGGATCACCGCCGAGATCGGCGCCATCGACATCCTCGTCAACAACGCCGGCATCACGCGCGACATGACGTTCAAGAAGATGGGCAAGGCGGACTGGGACGCCGTCATGCGCACCAACCTCGATTCGTGCTTCAACATGACCAAGCAGGTGATGGACGGCATGGTGGAGCGCTTCTGGGGCCGCGTGATCAACGTCTCCTCGGTGAACGGGCAGAAAGGCGCCTTCGGCCAGACCAACTACTCGGCGGCGAAGGCCGGCATCCACGGCTTCACCAAGGCGCTGGCGCTGGAGGTGGCGAAGAAGAACGTCACCATCAACACCATCTCCCCCGGCTACATCGGCACCCAGATGGTGACCGCGATCCCGAAGGAGATCCTCGATTCCAAGATCCTGCCGCAGATTCCCGTCGGCCGGCTCGGCAAGCCCGATGAAGTCGCCGGGCTGATCATCTACCTTTGTTCCGAAGAGGCCGCGTTCGTGACCGGGGCGAACATCTCGATCAACGGCGGCCAGCACATGTATTAAGGAGTAAACTTTCCCCATGGCCGCGAGTCCCGACGACGTCAAGAGCGACAGCCGCGCCCGGCTGATCAAGAAGTACCCCAACCGGCGCCTGTACGATACCAAGACCTCGAGCTACATCACGCTCGCGGACGTCAAGCAGATGGTGCTCAAGCAGGAGGACTTCCACGTCGTCGACGCGAAGTCGGGCGACGAACTGACGCGCCCGATCCTGCTGCAGATCATCCTCGAGGAGGAGTCGGGCGGCGTGCCGATGTTCTCCTCGGACCTCCTGTCGCAGATGATCCGCTCCTACGGCAGCGCCATGCAGGGCTTCATGGGCTCGTACCTGGAGAAGAACCTCGAGGCCTTCCAGCAGATGCAGAAGGCGCTGCAGGACCAGTCGCAGCGCATCTACGGCGATAACTCGCGCGCCTCGCAGGAGCTGTGGGCGCAGTTCATGAACCTGCAGGGCCCGGCGATGCAGAGCCTGATGCAGGCCTACATCGAGCAGAGCCAGAAGGTGTTCTCGCAGTTCCAGGACCAGATGCAGAACCAGGCGCGCAGCATGTTCGCGGGCTTCTCCCTCCCGGGCTTCCCGGCGCAGCCGCAGAGCAAGTCCGAGCCCGAAAAGAAGTAGCAGTGCCCAAGATCGGCTTCGTCTCCCTGGGCTGCCCCAAGGCCCTGGTGGACGCCGAGCGCATCCTGACGCAGCTGCGCGCCGAGGGCTACGCCACGGCGAAGGACTACGGCAGCGCCGACCTCGTCATCGTCAACACCTGCGGCTTCATCGGCGCCGCGGTCGAGGAGTCGCTCGGCGCCATCGGCGAGGCCTTGAGCGAGAACGGCAGGGTGATCGTCTCCGGCTGCCTGGGGGCGAAGGAAGGCGTCGTGCAGGCCGCGCACCCGAGCGTACTCGCGGTCACCGGCCCGCACGACACCGAGGGCGTGATGTGCGCGGTGCACGCGCACCTGCCCAGGCCGCACGACCCCTTCACCGACCTCGTGCCGCCGCAGGGGGTGAAGCTCACGCCCCGGCACTACGCGTACCTGAAGATCGCCGAGGGCTGCAACCACCGCTGCAGCTTCTGCATCATTCCGTCCATGCGCGGCGATCTCGTGTCGCGCCCGGTGGGCGAAGTGATGCAGGAAGCCGAAAACCTGGTCAAGGCGGGCGTGAAGGAGCTCCTCGTCATTTCGCAGGACACGAGCGCCTACGGCGTGGACGTCAGATACCGCACCGGCTTCTGGCAGGGGCGACCGCTGAAGACGCGGATGGCGGAGCTTTGCACGGCGCTCGGCGGGCTCGGCGTCTGGGTGCGGCTGCACTACGTCTACCCCTATCCCCACGTGGACGAGGTGATCCCGCTGATGGCCGACGCGAAGATCCTGCCCTACCTCGACGTGCCCTTTCAGCACGCGAGCGGCCGCATCCTCAAGCTCATGCAGCGCCCGGCGAGCGCGGAGAAAGTGCTCGAGCGGCTGCGGCGCTGGCGCGGCATCTGCCCGGATCTGACCGTGAGGAGCACCTTCATTGTCGGCTTTCCCGGCGAGACCGAGGCCGAGTTCGAGGAGCTGCTCGCGTTCCTCGAGGCGGCGCAGCTCGAGCGCGTGGGCTGCTTCGCCTATTCGCCGGTCGACGGCGCCGCGGCGAACGCGCTGCCCGGCCCGGTGCCGGAGGCGGTGAAGGAGGAGCGGCGCGCGCGCTTCATGCAGGCGCAGGCGGCGATCAGCGAGCGCAAGCTGAAAGCGAAGGTCGGCAAGACGCTGCAGGTGCTGGTCGACGCGCCCGGCACCGGGCGCTCCGCCGCGGACGCGCCGGAGATCGACGGCACGGTGCGCTTTCGCGGCGGCAAGGCGGGGGAATTCAGGCAGGTGACGATCGAGCGCGCGGGCGCGCACGACCTACACGGGAGACTCACATGAGCACACGCGAAGTGGTGGTACTGGGCGGCGCACGCACGGCGATCGGCGACTACGGCGGCGCGCTCCGGGACTTCGCGCCGACCAGGCTCGGCGCCATCGCCATCAAGGAGGCGCTGGCGCGCACCAAGGTGGACCCGGCCACGGTGGGGCACGTGGTGATGGGCAGCGTGATCCATGGCGAGGCGCGCGACATGTACCTGTCGCGCGTCGCCGCGATCGACGCCGGGCTGCCGGTGGGCACGCCCTGCCTGACGGTGAACCGGCTGTGCGGCAGCGGGCTGCAGGCGATCGTCTCGGCGGCGCAGCACATCCTGCTCGGCGACACCGACACGGTGGTGGGCGGCGGCGCCGAGAGCATGAGCCGCGCGGCTTACTTCCTGCCCACCGGCCGCTGGGGCCAGAGGATGGGCGACACCTGGGCGGTGGACGCCATGACCGGCGCGCTGCACGACCCCTTCGGCCACGGCCACATGGGCGTCACCGCCGAGAACGTCGCCGCCAAGTACGGCTTCACGCGCGAGCAGCAGGACGCATTCGCCGTCGAGTCGCACAAGCGCGCGGCGAACGCGCTGGACAAGGGCTTCTTCAAGGAGCAGATCGTCCCCATCGAGGTGAAATCGAAGAAGGGCGTCGAGCTGGTGACGCGCGACGAGCACGTGCGCCCGGGCACGACGCTGGCGGACCTCGCCAAGCTGAAGGCGGTATTCAAGAAGGACGGTACGGTGACCGCGGGCAACGCCTCGGGCATCAACGACGCGGGCGCGGCCATCGTCATGATGGAAGCGGGTGCGGCGGCGAAGCAGGGCTTGAAGCCGCGCGCGCGGCTCGTCGCCTACGCGCATGCCGGCGTCGAGCCGCAGGTCATGGGCCTCGGCCCGATCCCGGCGGTGAAGAAGGTGTTCGAGAAAGCGGGCCTGAAGCCCGCGGACATCGACGTCGTGGAGTCGAACGAGGCCTTCGCCGCGCAGGCGATGGCGGTGACCCAGGACCTCGGCCTCGATCCGGCGAAGGTGAACCCGAACGGCGGCGCGGTGGCGCTCGGCCACCCGATCGGCGCCACCGGCGCGATCCTGACCGTGAAGGCCCTGTACGAGCTGGAGCGCACCGGGAAACGCTACGCGCTCGTCACCATGTGCATCGGCGGCGGGCAGGGGATCGCCGCAATATTTGAGCGCATTTAAATGGGGACAGACCCCATTTAAGCGCCGGCGTGCGTAACAAGGCAGTGCCTTTATTTGCTTCTATATGATCTCGCCTTTTCCAAAGGCGAGACGCATTTAGAAACCCAAACCCGCGAGGAATGCAAAAACCGCGCAAACCCAAAATCGGCCTCGCCCTCGGCGCCGGCGGCGCGCGCGGCTGGGCGCACATCGGCGCCATCCAGGCGCTGAACGCGCAGGGCATCCGCCCCGACATCGTCTGCGGCACCTCGATGGGCTCGCTGGTGGGCGCGGCCTACGCCGCGGGCGAGCTCGAGCGGCTGGAGGAATGGGCGATCTCGCTTGGCTGGCGCGATGTCTTCGGCCTCATGGATTTCACGTGGCACGGCGGCCTGATCCGCGGCAAGAAGCTGTTCGAGTTCATGCGCGCGCGCTTCGGGCTGCAGGACATCGCCTCGCTGCCGCTGCCCTACGGCGCGGTGGCCACCGAGCTCGCCACCGGGCGCGAGGTGTGGCTGCGCGAGGGCCACGTGCTCGACGCGGTGCGCGCCTCGATCGCCATCCCGGGGGTGTTCGCGCCGGTGCTGCGTTACGGCGAGCTGCTCGTGGACGGCGCGCTCGTCAATCCGGTGCCGGTCTCGATGTGCCGCGCGCTCGGCGCCGACCTCGTCATCGCCGTCGACCTGGGCTGGGCGAAGCTCGGCTACTACCGCGAGCGCGCGCGCGACCGGGAGGACGCGACGGATCACGGCAAGCCCGGATGGTGGAGCCGGCTCCTGCCCGGGCGGACCGAGGGGGCCGACGGCGAGAGCCCCGACATGCCTTCGGCGCTCGGCGTATTCTTTTCGAGCTTCGACATCATGCAGGTGCGCGTCGGCCGCAGCCGCCTGGCGGGCGAGCCCGCCGACGCGCTCATCACGCCGATCCTCCCGGACTTCGCCATGATGGACTTCCACCGTGCGCGCGAGGCGATCGACGAGGGCAGAGATGCCGCCGAGCGCGCGCGCCCGGTGCTCGAGCACCTGATCGGCGCCTGATGGAAATCCCGCTGCCGGTGGCGCTGGCGGTGCTCGGCGCCGCGCTGCTGCACGCCGGGTGGAACGCGTTTCTCAAGTCGGGCGCGGACAAGCAGCTCGACACGCTCGGCCTTGCCGCGGGCAGCGGCGCAGTCGCGCTGTGCGTGACGCCCTTCGTGGGGCTGCCGGGGAGCGCGTCGTGGCCTTGGCTCGCGGCTTCCGCCGTGGTGCACATCGCCTATTTCCGGCTGCTCGCCGGGGCCTACCGCTGGGGCGATCTTTCCTTCTCCTATCCGATCATGCGCGGCGGCGGGCCGCTCATCGTCACCGTCGCGGGCGTCGCCGTGTTCGGCGAGGTGCTGCCGTGGGCGCAGACCGCGGGCGTGGTGCTGATCAGCGCGGGCATCCTCGCCTTCGCCACGCATCGTTCGAGCGACCCGGTCGCGCTGCGCAGGTCGCTCGTCTTCGCGCTCGGCAATGCCGGCGTCATCGCCGCCTACACGCTGATCGACGCCAAGGGCGCGCGCGTCTCCGGCGCGCCGGTCGCCTATGCGATGTGGTTCTTCGTCGCTAACGGCATCGTGATGTTCGCCATCGGCTGCGTGCAGCGCGGCGCGGACGCGCCGCGCCACATCCTGCGCCGCTGGCGCCTGACGTTCGTCGGCGGGGCGTGCGCGGTGCTCGCCTACGCCATCGCGCTGTGGGCGATGACCCTCGCGCCGGTGGCGCTGGTGGCGGTCTTGCGCGAGACCTCGGTGGTCTTCGCGGCGGCGCTCGGCGCGCTCTTTCTCAGGGAGCCGTTCACCGCGCGGCGCGCGGGCGCGACGCTGGTGGTGCTGGCGGGGCTGGTCGCGTTGCGAGCGTAAATGGGGTCTGTCCGCATTTACTCCGGCCGCATATGTGGAAACAGGATCACGTCGCGGATCGACGGACTGTCGGTGAGCAGCATCACCAGGCGGTCCACGCCCAGGCCCGCACCCGCGGCGGGCGGCAGCCCCACCTCGAGCGCCCGGATATAGTCGGCGTCGTAGTACATGGCTTCGGGGTCCCCTGACTCCTTCCGCGCCGCCTGCTCGCGGAAGCGCTCGGCCTGGTCCTCGGGGTCGTTCAGCTCGGAGAATCCGTTGGCGATCTCCTTCGCGTCGACGAACAGCTCGAAGCGGTCGGTGAGCCCGGGATCGGCATCCTTGCGGCGCGCGAGCGGCGACACTTCCGCCGGAAAATCGAGCACGCAGGTGGGCGCGACGAGATGCTTCTCCGCCACCTGCTCGAAGAGCATCAGCTGCAGCGCACCCCAGCCCTGGTCGGCGCTGGTCTCGACGCCGAGCGCGGCGAGCTGCCGCGCCAGGAACGCGCGCTCGCGCAGGTCGCCGGCGATGCCCTGGCGGCGGATGGCCTCGGGGATGGACAGGCGCGCGAACGCCCCGCCGAAGTCGATGCAGCGCCCCTGGTAGGTGACTCGCGCGCCGCCGGTCGCGGCGAACGCGGCGTTGCGCACCAGCGTCTCGGTGAGGCCGATCATGTACTCGAAGTCCTGGTACGCGCAGTACCACTCGAGCATGGTGAACTCGGGGTTGTGGCGCGTGGAGATGCCCTCGTTCCTGAAGCTGCGGTTGATCTCGAACACGCGCTCGATGCCGCCCACCACCAGGCGCTTCAGGTACAGCTCGGGCGCGACCCTGAGATAGAGGTCCATGCCGAGCGCGTTGTGGTGCGTGCGGAACGGCCGCGCCACCGCGCCGCCGGGGATCGGCTGCATCATCGGCGTCTCGACTTCCAGGTAGTGCTCGGCGATCAGCGTGTCGCGCAGCGACTGCACGACCTTCGAGCGCGCCGCGAACACGTTCCGCGACTCCGGATTGACGATCAGGTCGACGTAGCGCTGGCGGTAGCGCAGCTCCTGGTCGGCGAGGCCGTGGAACTTCTCGGGCAGCGGCCGCAGCGCCTTGACCAGCAGGCGCAGCGTTCTCGCGTTGACGGTGAGCTCGCCCTTGT
>CAZAEG010000282.1:0-4418 GCA_964484035.1 uncultured Enterobacteriaceae bacterium
TCGCGCTCGCGCAGGTAGCGGTCGAACACCGCGCACACCACGCGCACCAGCAGCCGCCCCTTGGGCGTGACGACGATCCAGTCGGGCTGCAGCTCGACCAGCCCCTCGGCTTCCAGCCGGCGCAGGTCCTTCATCTCCGCGGCGAAGTAGGCGTCGAAGTCGAGCAGGTGCGCGAGCTCCACCGACTCCTTGGCGACGCGGAAATGGCAGCTGAGCGCCTGGATCACGGCGCGGCGCGCGAGGTCGTCCTGCGACAGCTCGAGGCCGCGCGCCACGGGCAGGCGCCCCGCGTCGAGCGCGGCGTAGTAGTCCTCGAGGCGCTTCTGGTTCTGGCAGTAGGTCGGGCCGACCGCGCCGATCGCCGAGACGCCCAGCCCGACGAGGTCGCTGCCGCGGCGCGTCGAATAGCCCTGAAAGTTGCGCTGCAGGCGTCCCTGCATCTGGGCGATCGCCAGCTCGTCGTCGGGACGGGCGAAGTGATCCATGCCGATGTAGAGGTAGCCGGCGCGCGTCAGCCGCCCGATGGCGAGCGAGAGGATCTGCAGCTTGGTCTCCGCCGAGGGCAGGTCGGCCTCGGCGATGCGCCGCTGCGGCTTGAACACCTTCGGCAGGTGCGCGTAGCTGTAGAGCGCGACGCGGTCGGGGTCGAGCGCGATCACCTGGTCGAGCGTGCGGTTGAAGCCGTCCAGCGTCTGCTTCGGCAGCCCGTAGATCAGGTCGAGGTTCACCGAGCCGAAGCCCGCCGCGCGCGCTTCGCCCACCACGCGGCGCGTCTCCTCCTCGCTCTGGATGCGGTGCACGGCCTTCTGCACCTGCGGGTCGAAGTCCTGCACCCCCATCGAGACGCGGTTGAAGCCGAGCTCGGCGAGGAACGCCATCGTGCCGGGACCGGCGCTGCGCGGATCGATCTCGATCGCGCACTCGCAGTCGGGTGCGCGCTCGAAGCGCCGGCAGATCGACTCCATGAGCGCGCTCATCTCCTCGCGCGCAAGGAACGTCGGCGTGCCCCCGCCCCAGTGTAGCTGGCCGATCTCGCGCGTGGCGCCGAGCGAGGGCTCGAGCAGCGCCAGTTCCTGCTCCAAGTACTTGATATACTTGGCCGAACTCGAATGGTCGCGCGTCACCACCTTGTTGCAGGCGCAGTAGTGGCAAAGCGTGTCGCAAAATGGCAGGTGCACGTAGAGCGACAGCGGCTGGCCGACGCCGCCGATGTTGCGCTTGGCGAGCCATTGCCGCAGCTCGGTCTCGCCGAAGGCTTCGACGAAGCGGTCCGCGGTCGGGTACGACGTGTAGCGCGGGCCGCTCACGTCGTATTGGCGGATGAGGACCGGGTCGATGACGAGGTCGGAGGCGGGATAGCGCTGCATTGCCGCCAATATGGGCTTGCGAGGGAATAACGGCTTGATTTCAATCAAACCCGGGCTGTTTCGCCACCCCGCGGCGATCGCCGCCGGGGGGGCGGCGCTCGCCGCGCTGCTGATCATGAACGGCGTCGCGTTCATGCAAGGCCTGGAGGCTCCCGGGCTGCTCGGCGCGGTGATCCTCACCGACCTGGCGGTGGTCGGCGTGAGCCTGGTCGCGGCGCTCTGGTCGATCGCGATATGGGGCGGGCGCAAGGACGTGAGCGAAGCGCGCCTCGACGCCATCGTCGATTCGGCGATGGACGCCATCCTCACCGTCGACGCGGCGCAGAACGTCGTGCTGTTCAATCGCGCCGCCGAGCAGATGTTCGGCGTGAAGCGCGACGACGCCATCGGCTCGGCGCTCGACCGCTTCATCCCGCAGCGCTTTCGCGGCGCGCACCGCGGCCACGTGGAGACGTTCGGCCACACCGGCGTCACCAGCCGGCGCATGGGGGACCAGACCACGCTCTGGGCGCTGTGCGCCGACGGCAACGAGTTCCCCATTGAGGCCTCGATCTCGCAGGCGGGCGAGCCGGGCAGCCGCCACTTTACCGTGATCCTGCGCGACATCAGCCTGCGCAAGAAGAACGAGGAGACGCTGCTCAGGCAGCAGCAGGAGCTGCGCGAGCTCTCGGCGCGCGTGCTGGAGGCGCGCGAGGAGGAGAAGACGCGCATCGCGCGCGAGCTGCACGACGAGCTCGGGCAACTGCTCACCGCGCTCAAGATGGACCTCGCCTGGCTGCGCGAGCGGCTGCCGGGCGGCGCCGCCGAGCTGGCGGCGCGCGCCGACGGCATGAGCGCGCTGCTCGACCGCACCGTGAGCTCGAGCCGGCGCATCGCCGCCGACCTGCGGCCGCTGATGCTCGACGACCTCGGGCTCGCCGAGGCGGCGCAGTGGCTGGTGGAGGATTTCGGCAAGCACTCCGGCATCCGGCTCGAGATGCAGATGCCGGCCGATGCCGCCTTCGACGCCCTGTCCAAGGGCGCCACGACCGCGATGTACCGCGCGCTGCAGGAATCGCTCACCAACATCGCGCGCCATTCCGGGGCGAAAAGCGCCTGGATCGTGCTCGCGCAGGAGAACGGCACGCTGCACCTGGAGATCGAGGACGACGGGCGCGGCATCGCCGCCGAGGATCTCGGCAAGGCGAGCTCGCTCGGCCTGAAGGGCATGCGCGAGCGCATCGCCTACTACGGCGGCTCGCTCGAGGTGGCGCGCGCGCCGCGCGGCGGCACGCGCCTGCGCGTGCGCATGCCGCTCGCCTCCCGGGGCCCCGAGGCGTGATCCGCGTCCTGCTCGCCGACGACCACCAGATCGTGCGCGACGGCCTGCGCCGCATCCTCGCCGGCCAGGACGACTTCGAGGTCGCGGGCGAGGCCGCGAACGGCGACGAGGCGCTGGCGCTGGTGCGCGTGCACGACTACGACGTCGCCGTGCTCGACCTGTCGATGCCGGGCCTCTCGGGGCTCGACCTCGTCAAGCGCCTGAAGCTGGAAAAGCCCGGGCTCAGGCTGCTCGTGCTGTCGATGCACGGCGAGCAGCAGTACGCGGCGCGCGCGCTGAAGGCAGGTGCCTCCGGTTACCTCACCAAGGACAGCGCGTCGGCGCAGCTGATCGGCGCGCTGCGCAAGGTGGCGAGGGGCGGCGTGCATGTGAGCGATGCTGCGGCCGCGGGGCTGGTCGCCGGCGCAGGCGGCGCGCCGCACGAAGCGCTCTCCGACCGCGAGTTCGAGGTGCTCAAGCTGCTCGCCGGCGGTGCGAGCCCTACGGACATCGCGCGCCAGCTGCATCTGTCGGTGAAGACCGTCAGCACGCACAAGACGCGGGTGCTGGAGAAGCTGGGGCTGGGCGGCACCGCGGAGCTGGTGCGCTACGCCCTCGAGCACAAGCTGGTCTAGGAATTTTCCGAGGCGCGAATCAGCCGCCGCCGATGGCGGGCGCTGCGGCGCGCCGCCACACTGGCGGCATGGAAACGCGCACCGTCTACGTCGTCGAGGACTCGCCCCTGGTGAGCGAGCGCCTGCTCGAGATGCTCGACGACGCGCCCGGCGTGCGCGTGGCGGGCCACGCCACGCGCGCCGACGACGCCATCAGGGACATCCTCGCCGCGCGCCCCGACGTCGTGATGCTCGACATCCGGCTCGCGCAGGGCAGCGGCTTCGACGTACTGCGCGCGCTGCACGATCAGGCGCCGGAGATCGAGGTCTACATGCTCTCCGGCTTCGCCTCCGATCCGTACCGGCACCTCGCCGCGCGCCTCGGCGCGCGCGGCTTCTTCGACAAGTCGACCGAATTCACCCGCATGCGCGACGCCGTCGCCGCGCACGCGCACTGAAGGAAAGGGAGAACGCCATGCACGCCGTCACCGCCCTCCACGCCGTCCCCGCGGCGAAGAAGTTCGAAGTCACCTGCTCGAGCTGCAACCTGCGCGAGCTGTGCCTGCCGGCCGGGCTGGGCGCCGAGGACCTCGAGCGCATCGAGAACGTGGTCTACGCGCGCCGCCGCCTGAAGCGCGGCGAGGCCCTGTTCAACGCCGGCGGCAGCTTCAGCGCGGTGTACGCGATCCGCAGCGGCTTCTTCAAGACCAGCCTCCTCGACCACGACGGCCGCGAGCAGGTCACCGGCTTCTTCATGGGCGGGGAGCTCCTCGGCATGGACGGCATCGGCGGCGCGCACCACGGCACCGCCAGCGCGCTCGAGGACAGCGAGGTGTGCGTGCTGCCCTACGCGCTCATCGAGGACCTGTCGCGCGAGATTCCGGCGCTGCAGCGCCAGCTGCACGCGGTGCTGGCGCGCGAGATCGCGCGCGACCACGGCGTGATGATGCTGCTCGGCTCGATGCGCGCCGAGGAGCGCCTGGCGACCTTCCTGCTCAACCTGTCCAGGCGCTTCCTGCGCCGCGGCTACTCCTCGACCGAGTTCCACCTGCGCATGACGCGCGACGAGATCGGCAGCTACCTCGGCCTGAAGCTGGAGACGGTGAGCCGGCTGTTCTCCGCGTTCCAGAAGGACGG
>CAZAEG010000283.1:0-8747 GCA_964484035.1 uncultured Enterobacteriaceae bacterium
GGGCGATGGCGCGGCCGATGCCCTGCGCGCCGCCGGTGACGGCGAGGACTTTGCGACGCGGCATGGCGCGCAGTTGTAGCCGAGCGCGGCGCGCTCAGCTCAGGCCGACGGCTCGGCGGACTTCGTTGCGTCCAGAGCTTCGGGACGCGCGGCGGCGCGCCGGTACTCGGAGGGCGGGATGCCGACCTGGTTGAGGAAGAAGCGCGTGAAATTGCTCTGCGCCGAGAAGCCGAGTTCGGCCGAGACGTCGGCGATGCGGGCGCGGCCGCTCGAGAGCTTGGCGATGGCGGTCTCCACGCACAGCATGTCGAGGTAGGCGCGCGGCGAGCGTCCCGTGCTCAGCTGGAACAGGTCGTAGAAGCGCGAGCGCGACAGGCCGACCTGGCTCGCCAGGTCGTCGATGTTGACGTCCTTGTTGGGGCGCGCGCGCAGCAGCCCCAGCGCCTTGCGGATGCGCGTGTCGGCGAAACGCGAGCCGCGCCACAGCGACGCGCCGGCGCGCCGGCGCGCCAGGTAGCCCTCGACCACCGACAGCATCAGCTCCTGCAGCATGAACTCCAGCCGCTCCTGCGAGAGGAACTGGTCGTTCAGCGCCTCGATCGCCAGCGTGTCGGCGAGCTGGCGCATGCGCGGCGTGATGGTCTCGCGCGCGTGCGCGAAGATGCGGCCGCCGATCGGCTGAAAGCTCTCGGGAAAGGCCTCATGCAGCCAGTCCGGCGAGGGATGGAACTCGATGACGCGCGTGCCGCCGGCGCCCGGCGCGCCCTCGCCCGCATGCACTTCCAGCGGCTCGACGAAGATCACGTCGTCGCGCGTCAACGGTACCGACACGCCGCCCACGCGCAGGGTGCAGTCCGCGCCCTGGTGCTTGAACAGCAGCACCGGCGCGGTATTCTCCCCGGCGCCGAAGAATTCCGGCGCTTCGGCCAGGATCAGGCGGCCGAAGCGGCCTTCGAAGATGCGCAAGGGTCGGGACACGGACGCAAGGATAACGGTCCCCGGGCCGTCGCGCTAGGGGCAGATGCCACGCATTTCATCGAAAAAACAGATGTCTGGGCCTTCAGTAGGCCAGCCAGCGGGGGCGCTTCGCGGAAATGACGCGGGTATTGACGCCTACCCAGTTGAGGCCGCCGAAAAGCCGCCCGTGCTCGATCTTCACGCAACGGTCCACGACCGCCTCCAGCCCCGCGGCGCGCGCCTTGGTGGCCGCGGCGTCGTTCTTCACGCCGAGCTGCTGCCACAGGACCTTGGCGCCGATGGCGATGGCGTCATCGCAGATCGGCATGATGTCCGCGGTCTTGCGGAAGCAGTCGACGATGTCGACCTTGCCGGGGATGTCGCGCAGCGACCGGTAGCACTTCTGCCCCAGGACCTGCGCGTAGCGCGGATTCACCGGGATGACGGTGTAGCCGTGCTCCTGCATGTACTTGGCGGCGAAATGGCTCGGCCGGAACCAGTCGGCGGACAGGCCGACGATGGCGATGACGCGGTTCTGCGAGAGGATGCGGCGCAGGCTGTTGATGTCGTCCATGGCCCCGATACTATAATCGAGCATCCCGAGGGAGGAGATCTGCATGTACGTCGAGGAACGCATGTACCTGCTGCACCCTGGCAAGGCGCCGGAGTACTTCAAGCATTACGAGGAAGTGGGCATGAAGGTGCAGCTGAAGCACCTGCCGAACCTGGTCGGCTACTACGTCACCGAGGCCGGCATGCAGAACGTGGTGACCCACCTGTGGGCCTACGACGATCTCAACCAGCGCGAGAAGATGCGCGCATCGATGCAGGCGGATCCCGAGTGGCAGGCATACCTGCCGCGCATCCGGCCGCTGATCGTCACGCAGGAGACCAAGATCCACAAGTGCGCGCCGTTCTTCGTCGAGCGCCTGAAAAAGATGCTCGCGGCGGTCAAGTGAGCCTGCATCCCCAGGTCGAGCAGCTTCTCGAGCGCGCGGCGAAATCGCCGCTGCCGCAGCTCCACGAGGTGCCGGCGCACGTCGCGCGCCGCATCTACCGCGATACGCGCGCGGCGCTCGCGCCCGGGGCGCCCGAGGTGGCGGAGGCGCGGCTGCTCATCGCGCCGGCGCCGGTGGCGCTGCGCTATTACCGGCCGCAGGGCTCGCAAGCCGACGAGGTGCTGCCCGCGCTCGTCTATTTTCACGGCGGCGGCTGGGTGATCGGCGACCTCGACACGCACGACGTGCTGTGCCGCCAGCTCGCCAATGGCGCGCGCTGCGCGGTGTATTCCGTCGACTATCGGATGGGGCCCGAGCATCCGTTTCCCGCCGCGGTGGAGGATTGCGTGGCGGCGACGCAATTCGTCGCCGCGCGGCACGCGCTGATCGCGGTCGGCGGCGACAGCGCGGGCGGCAATCTCGCCGCCGTTGTCGCGCTGCACGCGCGCGATCACGGCGGGCCGCCGATCGCCTACCAGCTCCTCATCTATCCTGCGACCGACCAGCGCCTGCAGCACCCGTCGATCCGGCGCAATGGCGAGGGCTACCTGCTGACGAAGAAGGGCCTGGATTACTTCCAGGCGCAGTACCTGCCGCGAAAAGGGGATCTCGTCGATTGGCGCGCTTCGCCTCTGCTCGCCAAGAGCCTCGTGGGGCTGCCGCCCGCGTACGTCATCACCGCGGGCTACGACCCGCTGCTCGACGAAGGCCGCGCATACGCCGAGCGCATGGCCCGGGAAGGCGTGCAAGTCGCGTACCGCGAGTATGCCGACATGGTGCACGGCTTCATTCTTTTCGGCGGTGTGCTCGATACGGCGAATGCCGCGGTGGCCGAGTGCGGCGAGAAGCTGCTCGGCTGCTGGCAAAAGGAGGCGCATGCTGTCCCCTAACGAGATGCTCTGGCAGCTGCTGTTCCGCTTCTGCATTGCGGTGGTGCTGGTATTCGCCGCGGTCGGCCTCGCCGCGGGCATCGGGCTGATCGTCACCAGCGCGCGCACCCTGCGCGTGTTCGCGGTGCTGAACCGATGGATCTCCACGAGCGGCGCTTTCATGGCGCTGGACGTGTCGCGCAGCACCGAGCAGTTCTCGCACCGCAACCGCCGCTGGATCGGCGGCGCCCTGATCGCCGGCGGGCTGTTTGCGGCGCTCGGGCTGGTCGTGGGCGTGAACGCCGCGGCCGTCGGTGCGCTCGCCAAAGGCGACATGGCGGTCGTGCTCGCCGTCGTCGCCGGGGCCCTGAGGTGGTTCCTGGTCGTGGGCAGCGTCGCCGGCGTGGCGGTGGGCGCGATGCTCTGCTTCTTCCCCAACGCCCTGGTGAATCTCGAAAAATACTCCAACCGCTGGGTTTCCACGCAGCGCGTCGTGCGCGGCGCGGACGACGTGCACCTTGCGCTCGACCGGCTGGTCGAGGCGCATCCCGGGCCCTCGGGGTGGATCCTCGCCTGCACCACGCTGGGCGCGGGTGTCTACGCGCTCACGCTGCTCCTGGCGCGCCACTGAAAGCATGCGGCACGACCTGAAAGTCCGCCACGGCGGGCGCATCCTCGCCGATGCGCTGGTCGGCCACGGCGTGAAGATGGCGTTCGGCGTACCGGGCGAGAGCTACCTGCCGGTGCTCGACGGCTTCCACGATGTCGCCGACCGGCTGAAGTTCGTCGTCTGCCGCCAGGAAGGCGGCGCCTCCTACATGGCGGAAGCCTACGGCAAGCTTACGGGCGAGCCGGGGGTGCTGTTCGTCACGCGGGGACCCGGCGCGAGCAACGGCGCGGTCGGCGTGCACACCGGCTTCCAGGATTCCACGCCGATGGTGGTGTTCGTGGGGCAGGTCGGGAACGAGATCGCGGAGCGCGAGGCCTTCCAGGAGATCGACTACCGGCGCATGTACGGGCCGCTGACGAAGTGGGTGGCGCAGATCGACCGCGTCGAGCGCATTCCCGAGTACGTGAGCCACGCCTTCCACACGGCGATGGCGGGCCGGCCCGGGCCGGTACTGCTCGCGCTACCCGAGGACACGCTGTTCGCGCAGGCCGCGGTGGCCGACGTGCTGCATTACGCGACGGTGCGCGCTGCCCCCGCGCCGGCGGACATGGCGCGGCTCGGACAGATGCTGCAGGCGGCCGAGCGGCCGTTCGTGATCCTCGGCGGCGGCGGCTGGGACCGCGCCAGCTGCGAGCGGCTGCGCGCCTGGCTCGAAGGCGCGCAGCTCGCCGCGGGCACGTCGTTCCGCTGCCAGGACCTGCTCGACAACCGCAGCAGTTCGTTCGCGGGCGACGTCGGTATCGGCATCAATCCGCAGCTCGCGCAGCGCATCCGCGAGGCCGACGTGGTGCTCGTCATCGGCGCGCGCCTGGGCGAAATGACCACCGGCGGCTACACGCTGCTGCAGGCGCCGGTGCCGAGCCAGACGCTCATCCACGTGCACGGCGGCGCGGAGGAGCTCGGGCGCGTGTACCACGCGGCGCTGCCGATCGCCTCGGGCATGGCCCGCTTCGCCGAGGCGCTCGCGCAGGTGCGGCTCGACGGCGCGAAGTGGGCGGCGCGGACCCGGCAGGCGCGCGAGGACTATCTCGCGTGGACGCAGGTGCAGCCGATGCCGGGAAAGCTGCACTACGGCGAGGTGGTGAAGTGGCTGGATGCGAACCTGCCCGAGGACGCGATCATCGCCGGCGGCGCGGGCAACTTCTCCGGCTGGGTGCACCGCCACTTCCGCTACAAGGGCTTTCGCACGCAGCTCGGATCGACCAACGGCTCGATGGGCTGCGGGCTGCCGGCGGCGGTGGCGGCGAAACTCACCGCGCCGGAGCGCACGGTGGTGGCGATCACGGGCGACGGGGACTTTCTCATGACCGGGCAGGAGCTCGCCACCGCGGCGCAGTACGGCGCGCCCGTGATCACACTCGTCGTGAACAACGGCATGTACGGCACCATCCGCATGCACCAGGAGCGGGAGTACCCGGGCCGCATCTCGGGCACCGATCTGCAGAACCCCGACTTCGCCGCGTTCGCCCGCGCCTTCGGCGGGCACGGCGAGCTCGTGGAGTCGACCGATCAGTTCGCGCCGGCGTTCGAGCGCGCGCGTGCCAGCGGGAAGCCTGCGCTCATCGAGCTGCGCATCGACCCCGACGCGATCACCACCACCACGACGCTCTCCGCGATCCGCAAGCAGGCGCTCGCGCGCCACAAGTAATCAGGTGACGGCGATGAAGTGCTCGTCGGCCTGGTGCTCGCGCTCGAACTTCAGGAACTCGAAGTAGCCGCAGCGCGCACCGTACGGGTAGCCGCGGCAGGTGTGCGGCCGGGCATCGTAGACCGTGCAGCGGCGCGTCTTGCGGTCGAGGAACACGCACACCGAGGTGAAGTGCTCGTCCTCGCGGTGGCGCAGGATTCGCGCGTCCTCCGCCTTCTGCGGCTTGGTGAATTTCTCCTCCGCGGCGGCCGGGCTCAGCCCGAAATGCCGCGCGAGGCGCGCGATGTCCGCCTTGGAGACCTCGATCTCCGGATAGCTGCAGCAGTAGGCGGGGCACTTGCTGCAGTCGTAGGTCGGCTTGGCCATCGAACGCGCGCATCTTAACCCTTTTCGCGCGCCCTTTCGTTTCACCCGGGGGTGCCCGACGCGTAAACTCGGCGGGGTGGAGGCCCCGGACGAACAGTTGATGCTCGCCTACCGGCAGGGCGATGCCGGGGCCTTCGAATCGCTCTACAGGCGGCACAAGGGGCCGCTCTATCGCTTCGTGCTGCGCTCGGTCCGCGAGCGCGGACTGGCCGAGGAGCTGTACCAGGAGATCTGGATGCGGGTAATCGAGGCGCGCGGCCGCTACACGGTGCAGGCGAAGTTCACCACCTGGCTCTACACGATCGCCCACAACCGCCTCGCGGACCGCTGGCGCAAGCGCGGCCTGAAGCTCGTCGAGCTGGCGGACCACGACGCGCCCGCGCCGGCCGCCGACGAGCCGGAATCCCGCGCGCAGGGTCGTCAGAGCCTGCAACGCTTTGCCGCCGCGCTCGCCGCACTGCCCGAGGCGCAGCGCGAGGCGTTCCTGTTGCACGAGGAGTCGGGCATTAGCGTCGCCGAGATCGCCGCCGCCACGGGCGTGGGCGAGGAGGCGGCGAAGAGCCGCGTGCGCTATGCGCTCGCCAAGCTGCGCGAGGCGATGGCCGATGGTTGATCCCGACCGCGACGCGCGCGTCTCGGAGCGCTATCGCACCCTCGGTCGCGAGGAGCCGCCGCGCGCGCTCGACGAGGCGATCCTCGCCGCGGCGCGCCGGCGCCGCTTGCGCTGGGCGGTGCCGGTGTCCATCGCGGCGGTGGTCGTCCTTGCGGCGGGCGTCACGCTGCGCGTGCAGCTCGAGCAGCCGCAGCGGGCCGAGGAGGTGGCACTCGCGCCCAAGGTGATGGAGGCGCCGGCTTCGGCGCCGCGGGCGGCGGCGCTCGAGAGCCGGGCGCCCGCCGCGCCGGCGCCGCCCATCGTCGCGCGCAAGCTGGAAGCGCCCGCCGGCGCGGCGGCCGACCGCGCCGAGCCGACCGGACGGGTCGGCGCAGGCGTCGCCGTCGGCAAGATCTCCGCGCCGCCCGAGACGCCCGAGCAGTGGCTGGAGCGCATCGGCAAACTGCGCGACGCAGGCAAGGCGCGCGAAGCCGATGAGAGCCTCGCCGAGTTCAGGCAGCGCTACCCCGACTACCGGATGTCCGCAGCCATGCGCGCGCGCGTGGCGCCGCGCTAGGCGCGCCGCGCGGCTCAGCTCTTCTTCTCGCCTGCCGCCTGCAGGTAGAGCGCGCTCGAATCGAGCTTACCGAGATCGGCGCGCCGCGCCGCCTGGAACTCGCTGCGCACCAGCGCGGCGACCGGTACCGGCCGGTCGAGCTCCTGCGCGAGGAGCAGGAAGTAGCGCAGGTCCTTCTCCATCAGCTGCAGCTGGAACTGCGGCGCGAAATCGCGGCCGAACATCTTCGGCATGCGGGTCTTCATCAGGCGCGAGCCGGCCGCGCCCTCGCCCAGCACCTCGAGCGTGGCCGCGCGATCGAGCCCCGCGGCCTCGGCGATCATCACGGCCTCTGCAATGGCGGCGGTCGCCGTGCCGGAGAGCATGTTGTTGATGAGCTTGATGGTGGCGCCGGTGCCCGCGGCGCCCATGTGCTTCGCCATCCGGCCCATGGCCGAGAGCACGGTCCGGGCGCGCTCGAACGCGACCGGGTCGCCGCCGACCATGAAGACCAGTTCCTTGCCCTGCGCCTGCGCGAGGCTCCCGGAGACCGGCGCATCGAGATACTGGACGCGGCGCGCCACGGCCGCCTGCGCAACTTCGCGCGCCATGGCGGGCGTATTGGTGCTCGAATCGATGATGATCGTGCCCGCGGTGGCCGCGGCGACCGCGCCGTCGGCGCCCAGCATCACTGCGCGCGTGGCGACGTCGTCGGCGACCATCGACACCACGTAGGATGCGCCCTGCACCGCGGCGGCGGGCGTGTCGCAGGCCTGCGCGCCTTTTTCCGCGAGCGGCCGCGCCTTGGCGCGGTCGCGGTTGTACACCCGCAGCGCGTAGCCTGCCGTTTGCAGGTTCGCCGCCATGCGCGAGCCCATGGCGCCCAGTCCGAGAAATGCGATTGTGGTCGTCATGGGACAATCCTAGCGCATCGGCGGGATAATCCGGCCATGCAACCCTTGTGGCAGCCCTCGGAGGAGGCGAGCGAGCAGGCGCAGCTCACGCAGTTCGCGCGCCATGCGGTGCGCAAGTACCGGCTCGACCTGAATACCTACGCCGATTTCTACCGGTGGACGGTGGACAATCCGGAACTGTTCTGGAGCGAGGTGTGGGAGTGGTGCGGCGTCAAGGCGTCGCGCAAGGGCGCCACCGTGCTGGTCGACGGCGACAAGATGCCGGGCGCGCGCTGGTTTCCCGAGGCGCGGCTCAACTTCGCCGAGAACCTGTTGCGCCGCGGCGACCGCGGCGACGCGTTCGTGTTCTGGGATGAGCGCGGCCTGCAGCGCCGCGTCAGCTACTCGGACCTGACGAGCGACGTGTCGCGCGCCGCGCAGGCGCTCGCGCAGCTCGGCTTGCGCGCCGGGGACCGCGCCGCCGCCTTCATTCCCAATCTCCCGGAAACCGGGATGCTCGCGCTCGCCGCCCTGTCGCAGGGCATCGTCTGGTCGTCCTGCTCGCCCGACTTCGGCGTCGACGGGGTCATCGACCGCTTCGGGCAGATCGAGCCCAAGGTGCTGTTCGTCGCCGACGGCTATCTCTACAACGGCAAGCCGCACGACGTGCTCGAGCGCGTGCGCAGTATCGCCGAGCGCCTGCCGTCGCTGCGCAAGGTGGTGGTCGTGCCTTACCTCGACGCGCGGCCGGATATCGCCGACATCCCCAAGGCGGTGCTGCTGGAGGAATGGCTGCGCCGGCACACGCCGGCAGACATCGCCTGGGCGCAACTGCCGTTCGATCATCCCGTGTACATCCTGTTCACCTCGGGCACCACCGGCAAGCCCAAGTGCATCGTGCACGGCGCGGGCGGGACGCTGCTCCAGGCGCTCAAGCTGTACAAGCTGCAGATGGACATCCGGCCGGGCGACCGCTACTTCTACTACTGCACGGCCAACTGGGTGGTGTGGAATCTCCTCTTCGCCGGAATCGCCGCCGAGGCGAGCATCATGCTTTACGACGGCTCGCCCTTTGCGCGCGACGCGCGGATCCTCTTCGACTACGCCGAGAAGGAGCGCATCACGCATTTCGGCACCTCGCCCAAGTTCCTCGATGCGATCGCCAAGCGCGGCCTGCGGCCCCTCGACACGCACGACC
>CAZAEG010000284.1:0-3193 GCA_964484035.1 uncultured Enterobacteriaceae bacterium
AGCATGATCATGCGCCCCAAGAAACAGCCCAAGCCCGCCGGCGCCTGCAGCGTCTGCCAGGCGCTCACGCGTCGGCACGAAAACCTCAATCACCGCTGCGACCACGTGGTGAACGGCAGGCGCTGTTCCGGCACGTTCAAGAGCGCCATGACCTTCCTGTGGGACCAATGCGAATCCTGCGAGGCCGCCGGCAAGGTCGGAACGCAGACCTGCCGCGAATGCGCCGGCTTCGGCTGGAAGATGTACGGCTAGCCCACCCAAGGGCAGTCACGCCGACCCCGCCCGCATTGACGCGATGGTGGCGCGCAAAGCGTCTTCGTATGTCGTTCGTGCCATGCGTCCAATCAGGCTCTCGAGCTTGGAGCCGTCAAAGGAGATCGGCTTCACGTACTCCGGCACGACCTGCATGAAGCCACGCAGGTCTTTCTTGAACATGCCCAGGATCCGCAACAGCCAGGGCGGCGCTGCACGCACGCGCACCTCGCGATTCAAGAGCTTCGTAAGAATCCCGGCGAGCTGAAGGGCGCAAACCGGTCCGGACCCCGGCACGACCCAGTCGTCGCCATACGCCCCTTGCCGCGTCAGCAGCTCCGCCACAACGCTCATCGCGTCGGGTACGTAGACGTAATCCCGCTCCACGTCCGCCGGTCCGATCCAGTTCATCGGCTTGCCGCCGACCGCGTCGATCACGCCGAGCTGCAGTGTGCTCGTATGTACGCGTGGACCGAAGAAATCCGGAAGATGAACGATGGCACCGCCCACGTCGCGCAGAATGTCTTCGGTCTCGCGTCTGCAGCGCGCCCACGGCGGACCGCCGGCACGAGGATGGCGCTCCGACACGGGCAGTTTCCTGATCGGCATGAACGACCAGTAGCTCGAGACTTGCATGCAGCGCGCGCCCGACCCCTTCACGACCTGGGCGATATTGCGCGCGGTCTTCGGGTGGTCCGCCATGCGCTCGCCGGGCAGGCCGATGCAGTCGATGACGAGGTCGCATCCCTGCAACGCCGCCGCGAGCGAGGCGAGTTGCAACGCATCGCCCGGCTTCTTGCCGATCTCGGGCTCGGGAAAATGCGCTTCCAGGACATCCGCGCGGCGCGCAATCGCGCGAACAGGGCACTTGCGCTTCAGGAGCTCGGCGACGAGCGCTCTGCCGGTCGGTCCCGTCGCGCCTACTACGGCGATGCGCTCGAAGGTCAAACCCGTGGCTCCACATCCGCCAGCAGCGGCTCTTCCGCCAGCGCGATCTCGTTCTCGATCAGCAGCCCGCACCCCGGGCAGCAGAACTGGCGGAACTGCGGCCGCGGATCGATGAAGCGCGCCGGGTCGCCGACGATCGGGTTGGACTCCTGGATCGGGCGGTCCAGGCGCACGCAGCGCGCCTTGTAGTTCTCCTTCAGCGGGCCGAGGTCGGTTGCGCACTTCGCGCAGGACCAGTGGCCGTCACGAATGGCGAGATTTTCGGTGGGCCGCAGGCCCACCGACCCGGAAAGCTTGCGGCCCGAAGGCTTGCCGCCGACGCGTTCCAGCCGCCGGCGCTCGCGCTCCGCGACCGTCGCCTCGGCATCACCAATAACCACGCCATAGATCGATCTCGCCGCCTCTACGGAAACATCCCCGTTCGCCACATCGGCTTGCACCTTCGCCGCGTCGCGCTCGAGCGGATCACCGAAGCCGCCCGCCGCGGACCAGAGCACCGCGTACACATCAGAAGGGTTCTGCACGAAATCCTGCTGCCGCAACTGCAGGGTCTCGGACTCCCCGGTCAGCTCAGAGATGTCGCCCACCAGCTCCGAGCGCTTCATCCGCTCCAGCACATCGGTGCCGCGCTTGAACAGGTAGCGGTTAACCGCCCCCGGATAGCCGCCCATCATGCCGGTGGAAGTGGGAATCGCATTGCCCGAAGACAACGTGTCCTGCACGATGGAGTCGGTGCCGTGCGGGATGAAGCAGGACTCCGCGGACAGCCCGCCGCGGAACTTCCCCGCCCCGCCCGAATCGGTGATCTCCTTGCGATACAGGAACAGCACCGGGAAGCTCTGCTCGGTGTGCTCCACGTTCGGCAGCTTGCAGATCGGCGTGCGCGCCTGCCCGCCGGTGGAAATGCCGTCGGCGTGGGAAAACGCGCCGATCGCCCCGCCGATCGGATCGACCAGCAGGTAGCCGTAGCGCTCGCCCCACTGGTCGATGCCGCGGAAGATCGTCGCCGGCCACTGGCTGGTGCCGCCGATGCACATGATGTCGCGGCGCATCTCCTCGTCCGGGTAGATCATCTTCGAGAGCACGTTGTAGGCCGGATAGAGCGAGATCTCCATGCACTGCACCGGCGCCGTCGATACGGAAGCCGGGAAGTTGGCGCAGTTCAGGGTTCCCGGAGTCGGATTGAAATCCACGTGCCGCAGCGCCCCGCCCACCGCGTAGTACTGGTCCCAGCACAGCAGCTCGTTCAGCGCCACCATGACGGCGCCGCGCCAGCCCGAGTAGGTGGCGTTGATCGCGCCCGCCTGCGGATCGGTGCCCTCGTTCTCGAAGGTGAGCTTGCGGCCCTGCTTGCGCAGGGTCAGCATGACGCGGTGCACGCTGCGGTCGCCCGGGCGGCAGCACTCCACGTAGGTGCGGTCGCGCCACACGCCGTCGGGCAGGCGCGCGAGCTTCTTCAGGAACGCGCGCTCGCCGTCGTCGATGATCTTCTGCATCGCGCCCTTCACCGTGTCGGCGCCGTAGCGGCGGACGAGCTGCAGGATGCGGTCGCGCGCGGTGAGGTTTCCCGCGAACTGCGCCCTGAGGTCGAGCGCGACGGCCGACGGCTTGCGCGAGGACCGCAGGTAGATGTCTTCGATGTCGCGCCGGATCTCGTTGCCTTCCACCACCTTCACCGGCGGGATGAGGATGCCCTCGTCGAAGGCGTCGCGCGCCGAGGGGCAGAAGCTCCCCGGCGTGATGCCGCCGATGTCGTACTGGTGCAGGCAGTTGGTGACCCAGCAGAACAGCTCGCCCTTCCAGAACACCGGGCAAAGCAGCATCACGTCCATTTGGTGCGCGGCGCCCACCCAGGGGTCGTTGGCGAGGAACATGTCGCCGTCGCGGATGCCCGGGTTGGCGCTGCGGTTCTCGAGCGTCCACTTCACCTGCGTGTCGGTGACGCCGGACATGTACTGCATGTACGGCCCGAAATAGACGAACTCGGCGTCTT
>CAZAEG010000285.1:0-2791 GCA_964484035.1 uncultured Enterobacteriaceae bacterium
GCGCCCCGGGCACCTGCACTTCACGATCGAGGCGCCCGGCTGCGACAAGCTGGTGACGCACCTGTTCGTGAAAGGCGACAAGTACCTGGATTCCGATGCCGTATTCGGGGTGAAGAACTCGCTGATCGTGAACTTCGGGAAGAAGAACGCCGCCGGCGAGGCGATCTGCAACTACGATTTCGTGCTCAAACCGGCGAGAAAGAAATAGGGACAGACCCCATTTTCAACATAGCGGAATAATGGGGACTGTCCCCATTTAGCTGCCCCATACCTCGCGCGCCGTCTCGACGATCAGCTCGAGCTTGCGCCACTGGTCGTCCTGCGAGAGGGCGTTGCCGTGGTGCGTGCTGGAAAAGCCGCACTGCGGCGACAGGCACAGGTTCTCCAGCGGCACGAACTTCGCGGCTTCCGCGATGCGCCGCTTCAGCGTGCCCTTGTCCTCGATTTCGCCGACCTTGGTGGTGACGAGGCCGAGGACGACTTTCTTGCCCTTCGGCAGCGCCTTCAGCGGCTCGAAGCTGCCGGCGCGCGCCGAATCGAACTCCATGAAAAAACCGTCGACGTTCGCCGAGAACATGGCCTTCGCCACCGGGTCGTAGCCGCCCTCGGCCACCCAGGCGCTCTTGAAGTTGCCGCGGCAGGTGTGCAGGGTGACGGCCATGCCCGCGGGCCTGTCGGCGAGCGCGGCGTTGATCGTGTCGGCGTAGCGCTGCGGCAGCGCCGCCGGGTCGTCGCCGTTGCGGCGGCAGGTCTCGCGGATCTTCGGGTCGCACAGATAGGCGAACGACGTGTCGTCGAGCTGCAGGTAGGTGCAGCCGGCCGCGGCGAGGTGCGCGATCGCTTTGCAGTAGGCCGCGGCGACATCGTCCCAGAATGCGTCGAGCCCGGGATAGGCCTCCATCGAAATCGCGTTCCGGCCGCCGCGCAGGTGCAGCATCGAGGGCGAAGGAAGGGTGAACTTGGGCGTCGCTTTCGCCACCTGCCTCAGGTACGCGAAATGCTCCGTCATGATCGGCCCGGAACAGCCGACCTTGCCGGTGACGGTGGCGATCGGCGGCTGCTCTTCGGTGCCGCCGAACTTCGGCCCGGGGTTTTCCTTCGTCGTCACGCCGTCGAGCTGCGACAGGAAATCGAGGTGCCACCAGTCGCGGCGGAACTCGCCGTCGGTCACCGCCTGCAGGCCGATCGCTTCCTGCCTGCGCACGGCTTCGAGGATCGCGCGGTCCTCGATTTCCTTGAGCTTGGCGGCAGAGAGCGCACCCAGCTTCCACTGGCGGCGCGCCTCGGCGAGCGCGGCCGGGCGCAGCAGGCTGCCGACCTGGTCGGCGCGGTAGGGAGGGGTCATGGGAGAATGTTTGCATGGCTGGTCGCAAGCGGCAACGGCCCGCGGTGGGCGTCATCGGCCTGGGCATCATGGGCTCGGCGATTGCCGCCAATCTGCTGCGCGCGGGATTCGCGGTGTGCGGCACCGACATCGCGGTTGCCCGCCGCGCGGCGCTCGCGCGCGCGGGAGGACAGGTGCTGCGCTCGGCAGGTGAAGTCGCCGCCGCCACGCGCCTCATCGTCACGTCGCTGCCGAGTGCGGCAGCGCTGCAGGCGGTGGCGAACGAGCTCGCGGCACACACGCGCGCCGGCACGGTGGTGATCGAAACGAGTACTCTCGGCATCGACGACAAGGAGCGCGCACGGCGTACGCTCGCCGCGCGCAAGATCATCCTGCTCGACTGCCCGCTCTCGGGTACCGGCGCGCAGGCGCGCGTCAGGGACCTGGTGGTGTACGCGAGCGGCGCGAGCGCGGCGTGCCGCAGGGCGATCCCGGTGTTCGCGGGCTTCGCGCGCGCGCACCACTACCTCGGCGCCTTCGGCAACGGCAGCCGCATGAAGTTCGTCGCCAACCTTCTGGTCGCCATCCACAACGTTTCCGCGGCGGAAGCGATCGTGCTCGGCCGGAAGGCGGGACTCGATGCGCGGACCGTAGTCCGGGTGGTGGGCGACGGCGCGGGCGGCTCGCGCATGCTGCAGGTGCGCGGGCCGATGATGGCGGCGCGGCGCTACCGGCCGGCGACCATGACGGTGGCGATGTGGCAGAAGGACATGAAGATCATCCGCGATTTCGCCGCGGGGCTCGGCGCGCGCACGCCGCTGTTTCGCGCCAGCGCCCCGGTGTACCGCGCGGCCCTGGCGCAGGGGCGCGGGGCCGACGACACGGCCTCGGTGTGCGCCGTGCTGGAGAAGCCTTCACGAACGAGGAGACGACGCCATGGCTGACTGGAGATCGATCCGCACGCTGTCGCGCAGGGACATGGCAAAGCGCACCGCGCGTTTCAGCCGCCTGAAGGGCTCCGACGGCGGGCTGCCCGACAGCAAGCTGCCGGAGGCGCGCCGCAAGCTCTACGCGGTGATCGGCTTCGCGCCACCGAAGAAAGGGGGCAGGGCGACGACCTCGCCCGTGGGCGACGACGCCTCCTCGATGCCCGCGATCGCCATCGCCGAGGGCTTCAACCTCGGCTACTGCAAGGCGAAGCCCGGCAAGGGCCCGCTCATGCACAACCACGACACCAACGAGACCTTCATCCCGATGACCGGGCGCTGGCGTTGCGAGTGGAACGAGGGCCGGAAAAAACTGCACGCCGACCTCGGCCCCTACGATGTGATCTCGTTTCCGCCCGGGGTGGCGCGGCGCTTCATGAACGTGACCTGGCGCGCGCCGAAGCAGGAGCACCTGCTCATGTTCGTGATCGGCGGCAACCAGCCGCGCGCCGAGTTCACGCCCGCGGCGATGCAGCGCTGC
>CAZAEG010000286.1:0-3589 GCA_964484035.1 uncultured Enterobacteriaceae bacterium
GCGAAGCCCTCGTCGATGCCGGAAGCATCGACCAGGTACCTGGGGTGCGGCACCAGCACGTGGGACGAATAGCCGCCCGGCTTCATCACGCCGAGGAACTGCGCCTTCATGCAGTAGTTGTCCTGCCCGGCCTTGCACACCGGGCACTTGCCGCAGCCGATCCACGGATAGACGACGCGCTTCTGCCCGACCTTGACGCCCTTTGCCCGGGGCCCCACCGCGGCCACGACGCCGAAAGGCTCGTGGCCGATCGTGAACGGCGGGATGCAGCCGCGCTCCTTCACGTAGAAGCGCTTGCCGCCGCCCCAGTCGAAGTAGCCGTCCCAGATGTGCACGTCCGAATGGCATACGCCCGAGCGCGTGATGCGCACCAGCACCTCGGTGCCCTTGGGCACGGGCGTCTCGTGGATCACTCTTTGCAGGGGTTTGCCGTGCTCGATGATTTGATAGCTGATCATGCCTTGGCCGCCTCGGTGAGTGCTTGATCGATGTCCCACAGTATGTCGTCCAGCGTCTCAATGCCCACCGACATGCGGATCATGTCGGGGGTGACGCCCGCCTTGAACTGCTCCTCGTCGCTCATCTGCCGGTGCGTGGTCGAGGCCGGGTGGATGATCAGGGTCTTCGCGTCGCCGATGTTGGCGAGGTGGCTCATGAACTGCGCCGCCTCGATGAAGCGCACGCCCGCTTGCGCGCCGCCCTTCACGCCGAAGTTCAACAGGCCCGAAGCCCCCTTCGGCAGGTACTTCTGCGCGAGCGCATGGTACTTGTCGCCCGCCAGCCCCGGGTAGTTCACCCACGCCACCTGCCGGTGGCCCTGCAGGTACTTCGCCACCGCGAGCGCGTTCGCGCAGTGGCGCTCCATCCTCACGCCGAGCGTCTCCAGGCCCTGCAGCAGGAGCCACGCGTTCATGGGCGAGAGCGTAGGGCCGAAAGTGCGCATGATTTCCATGCGCGCCTTCATGGTGAAGCCGAAGTCGCCGAAGGTCTCGTGGAAGATCACGCCGTGATAGCCCGGCGAGGGCGTGGTGAACTCGGGGAACTTGCCGTTGCCCCAGGGGAATTTCCCCGACTCCACGATCACGCCGCCCATGGTGGTGCCGTGCCCGCCGATGTACTTGGTGGCCGAATGCACGACGAGGTCCGCGCCGTGCTCGAACGGCCGGCACAGGTAGGGCGAGGGCACCGTGTTGTCGACGAGGAACGGCACGCCCGCGTCCTTCGCGACCGCCGCCACCGCCGCGAGGTCGACGATGTTGATGAGCGGATTGCCGAGCGTCTCGGCGTACAGGAGCTTCGTGTTGGGCATGAGCGCCTGCCTGAAATTCTCCGGCGCGTCCGGGTCGACGAAAGTGGTGTCGATGCCGAGCTTCTTCAGGTTGACGCCGAGCAGCGTGTGCGTGCCGCCGTAGAGCGTCGAGGCCGAGACGATGTGGTCGCCCGCCCTGCACAGGGTCAGGATCGCGGTGGCCTCGGCCGACTGGCCGGTGGCGCAGGCGAGCGCGGCGCGGCCGTCCTCCAGCGCCGCCATGCGTTCCTCGAGCACCGCCACCGTGGGATTGGAGATGCGCGAGTAGACGTTGCCGAAGGTCTGCAGGTTGAACAGGCTCGCCGCGTGGTCGGCCGAGTCGAACACGAACGAGGTGGTCTGGTAGATGGGCGCGGCGCGCGCGCCGGTGGCGGGGTCCGGAATCTGGCCGGCGTGGAGCGCGAGCGTCTCGAACCCGAATGTGCGGTCGGCCATGGGCGGATTCTAGCGGGCCGGTCGCAATTCGGCGCGTGCGAGCCCTCAAGCGCTCAGCCGCCGCCCGCGCTTTCCTTCCTCCAGAACGCGCCGGACCAGTCGATGGGGATGATCTGTTCCGTGATGCCGTGCAGCGCGCGGTAATCCATGACCGCCTGCCGGCACGCCGGTACGTCGCCGAAATCGTCGATGATGGCGTAGCCGCCCCGCACCAGCCTCGGATAAAGGTGCGTCAACGCGTCGATCGTCGACTCGTACAGGTCGCCGTCCAGACGCAATACGGCAAGACGCCGGATCGGGGCGCTGGGCAGGGTGTCGCGAAACCAGCCCTTCAGGAATCGCACCTGGTCATCCAGAAGACCGTAGCGCCGGAAATTGTTCTGCACCTCCTCGAGCGATACCGCCAATTCCTTGAAATCGTGGAACTTGTAGTCCGCGTCCTGCGGATACTTCTCCGGGTTGGGCGACGGCACGCCCTCGAACGAGTCGGCGGCCCAGACGACGCGGTCCGTCACGCCGCGGGCTTTCAGCGCGCCGCGCATGAAGATGGCGGCGCCGCCGCGCCAGACGCCGGTTTCGATGAAGTCTCCGGGCACCCCACGCTCGAGCACGTCCTCGACACAGAAATGCAAGGCATCGAGGCGCTTGATGCCGATCATCGTGTGCGCCACGACGGGCCAGTCCCGGCCCTCAATGCGAATTCCCAGTTCGAAGGGTCTTTGCTCCCCGCGCAATGTGGCGGGATCCTGATAGATCATGTTGGTGAGGCAACGCTTCAACAGATCCAGGTACAGGGGTTGCGGGCTGTTCATGGCTCTTGCCTCCAGCTCTGCGGCCCCGCGATTCTACTTGGCGAGCAGCTCCGGAGGTCACGGCAGGTGGATGAGCGGCTGCACGTAGTGGTACTCGTGCAGCGCCTCGACGAACTCGAGGATGCCGACGAACCAGATGAACCAGACCACGTCGAGCATGCTGCGGCGGAAAAGCCGCGGATTCACGGTGTAGGTCTCGGGCTCGACGTAGGCGGACAGCCTCGGCAGGAAGCGCGGCACGCGCGCGCAGTAGGCCGCGAACTCGGCGCCGAAACGCTCGCGCAGCACCGCCTCCTCCTGGCGTATGACCGCGGGATAGCCTGCGAGCATGGCCAGCGCGAGGGCCAGGCCGAGGGTGAAGGTCTCGCTGGCAAAGCCGATGCCGGCGAAGCCGAGCAGCGAGAAGAAATAGAGGGGGTTGCGGCTCATAGAATACGGCCCCGCGGTGATCAGCTCGGTGTTCTTGTGGCCGCTGATGTAGAGCGAGCACCACAGGCGCCCGACCGTGGCGACGCCCACCAGCGCCAGCCCGACGAGGAACAGTGCCGTGGACACCAGGCTGCCCTCGTGCGCGCCCTCCATCGCCAGCACGACGAGAAAGAACGCGACGGCGAAAATCCTCGATACCCGCAGACGGTGGGTGGCGAAGTATTGGGCGGGGTGCAGCATGCGCGCGAGCTAGTCCGCGTAGATCATCTTCACGCTCATGCCGCCGTCAAGCGTCAGGTTCTGCCCGGTCATGAAGCCGGCCTGCTCGGCGATATAGAGGCAGGCCTGGGCGATGTCCTCCGGCGTGCCGATGCGGCCTGCCGGGTGCTGCAGTTTATCGCGGCGCGAATGCGTTCTGCCGCGTGTTTCGATCCAGCCCGGGCTGATGCAGTTCACGCGGATGCCGCGCGGACCGAGGCTGATGGCGCTGGCGTGGGTGAGAGCGACGACGCCGCCCTTGGAGGCCGAGTAGGCCTCGGTGTTGGGTTCGGACATGAAAGCGCGCGTGGAGGCGATGTTGATGATCGCGCCCCTTTTCCTGTGC
>CAZAEG010000287.1:0-4759 GCA_964484035.1 uncultured Enterobacteriaceae bacterium
GCCGCGATAGGCGCGTACCTGCTTTCCGTGTCGAATGTACAGGTCGAAACCGGAATCATGGACGAGCAGGGGGCGCGCGCCTACCAGGCGGCGCGCGCGGGCCTGGATTGGGGGGCTTACCGGGTGCTTCGCAATGCGACCTGTCCTGGCGGGACCACGACGATCGCACTGCCCGCCGCGTTGTCCGGCTTCTTCGCGGAGGTCACATGTGCTTCGTTTGGCACCGAGACCGAGGGTGGGGCCTCGGTAACCACCTTTCGCATCGTGTCCACCGGCTGCAATGCCGCCCCCTGCGCGAGTGGCATCGGCGCGACCTACGTAGAGCGCCAACTCCAGCTCACCGTGGCGAACTGAAGGCGCAGAAACTGGATGCGGGGGAATATGTTACTTTTACAGAAATCTCATTGACAACAAGCCCTTATTGATTTATTTTCAAGTTAAATCAGGGAGTTGAGGGCAATGCCCGGAATGAAGTGGCCATTTACCCGCAGCACACGCGAACCCGGATGGCTCGCGGTGAGCCTGCAACCGGGCGAGCTGAGTTTCGTGCATGGCCAACAGGCGCCTGGCGGCGCCGCGACCATCGACGTCTGCGGCACACAGGCCTACGAAGGTGATTTCGACGTCGCACAGCACTTGGCCAAGGAGCACGGATTCAGTCGCTACCAGTGCTCCACGCTTCTGGCGCCCGGCGAGTACCAGATGCTCCTGGTGGAGGCGCCCAACGTGCCACAGGCTGAACTGAAGACGGCGATCCGCTGGCGCATCAAGGATCTTCTCGACTATCACGTCAATGACGCGACGGTTGATGTGCTCGCCGTACCGCCCAACCCCGCCGCCGGCGAGCGCGCACAATCGATGTACGCCGTCACCGCGCGCAATGACCTTATCCAGGCATGCATCGCGCGCTTCGAGAGCGCCCGCATTCCCTTGAGCGTCATCGATATTCCCGAGACCTCGCAGCGCAACATTGCTGCGCTCTTCGAGCACGACGACCGCGGCCTGGCGATGCTTTACATGAGCAGCGACGAGGGACTGCTGACGATCAATTTTCGCCGCGAGCTGGTGCTCGCTCGACGCATCGATGTGGGGCTCCAGGCGTTGGCATCGAGCTCCGGCGTGGCGCGCGAAGAGCTGCTCCAGCGTGTGCTGCTCGAGCTGCAGCGCACCTTTGACCATTTTGACCGCCAGTTCGCGTACGTGCCCGTGGCGAAGCTGATGCTCGCTCCCGACCCCGAGGAGACGGGGCTCCTGGAGTATCTGGCTCAGAATCTGGACATGCCCGTCGAGCGCGTGCACCTTTCCGCGGCCATCAGATTCGGCGCGCGCGCCGAGCTGGAGCCGGGCGAGGAATGGCGGCTCTTCCACCTGATTGGCGCCGCGCTGCGGCACGAGTCCAAGGCGCTGTAAGGCATCCGGCATGAGCCAGCAGATCAATCTCTTCAACCCGCTCTTCATGCGCAAGGAGAAGTACTTCTCCACGCGCACCATGCTGCAGAGCCTGGGATTGATCGCGCTGGGCCTCGCGGCGATCTACGCGTACGCATCGTGGCAATCAGGCGATCTCGAGCGCCTCGCGGCCGGTTACAGCCGCCAGCTGGCCGGGCAGCGTGACCAGTTCCTGTCGCTGAGCACCCAAGGGCGCAGCAAACTGCTCGAGGCGGAGGTGACTCGGCTGGAAGCAGACGTCCGGGCGCGGCGCGGCGTGCTCGACCTGGTGCAAGGCGGCGGACTCGGCAATACGGACGGTTTCTCGCGCTACTTTGCCGCGTTCGCGCGACGCCCCATGCGTGGCGTATGGCTGACCGGGTTCAACGTGGGCGACAACGGCAACGTTCTCGGTATCCGCGGCCGTGTCCTGCATCCCGACCTTGTGCCGGCATATCTCAAGGCCCTGAACGAGGAAGACGTCATGCGCGGGCGCCTGGTGACGGAGCTGAAGCTCGTCGCGAGGGACGAATCGGATGTACGGCGAGGCGCCGCGGCCGGGACGCGTGCGGGCCCGGCGCGCTTCGTCGAGTTCGATCTGTCCGCGCCGCTGCGCCTAGCGGCGACAGCCAAGCCCGCGGCCAAGGGTGGGCGGCCATGAGGGCCCTGCTCAAGCAATACGCGGAACGCATCGACAACGCTTCGCTGCGCGAGCGCGTGCTGCTGTTCCTGGCAACGGCCCTGGTGCTGGTTTTCCTGGTCAATGTCACGCTGATCAAGCCACTGCGCGACGCGCAACGCCGACTGAGCTCGGATATTGCGCAGAATGAACGGGAGCTGCGTACGATCCAGGGCGAGGTGCAGCGCCTGGCCCGCGCGCGGGGTGCCGATCCCGATGCGCGCAACCGCGAGCGCGGCGCCGTACTGCGCGCGGAACTCGCGACCCTCGACAGTCAGATCGCCGAAGAGCAGCGTCGCTTCACGCCGCCGCAGCGCATGCGCGAGGTGCTGGAAGAGATGCTCCAGCGTGAAAAGCGCTTGCGCTTGATTGACCTGAAGACCTTGCCGGTGTCAGACCTGACCGCGACGCAAGCGCAGGCTGGGCGGCGCGTGTTCCGCCACGGCGTCGAACTGACGCTCGCCGGCAGCTATCTCGATCTGTACGCCTACCTCTCGGCTCTCGAACGCCTGTCGACGCAACTGTACTGGGGGCGCGCGGAAATGGTGGTCGCCGAGTACCCGGTGGCGACGCTCAAGCTCACGGTGTACACGCTGAGCTTCGATCAGGCCTGGCTGGTGGTATGAAGCGCGCGCTTGTCCTGCCGCTGCTCTGCTACGCCTGTGCAACGTGGGCACAGGGCGGCGCGCTCGTGGATCCGACACGTCCGCCCACGTTGACCACCCAATCGGGTCGCGAGGAATCGGCGGCGCCGTCCGGCCCGCAACTGCAGTCGGTGCTGATCTCGCCGACCCGGCGCGTGGCCGTAATCAGCGGCAGCACCGTGGTTCAGGGGGGGAAGTATGGCAACGCGACCGTCTCCTCGATCTCCGAGGGCGCGGTACTGTTGCGCTATGCCGATCGCAAGCAGACGCTGCATCTCCTCCCCAGGGTGATGAAGCGGGAGCGGCCCATCGACACCGCGGCGCAAACGCAAAAAGGAAACAGCCGATGAAGGACTTCATGCCATGGCTGGCAGTGCTGCTCATGATGGGTTGCGCGACGCCACCGCCACGACCGACGAGCGTGGATCCGGCGATCACCGGCGAGGTGGACAAGGCGATCGCGGCGCCCGCGCCACGGCCGGTCGAGCTGCCGCAGCAGGCGCTGCTGCCGCCGCTGCGCATGGAGATGCCCAGCGTGGAAGGCCGGCCGATGGATCCGCGCTTCGATCTGTCGGTCAGCAACGCGCCGGCGGCGCAGGTCTTCATGGCGATCGCGGCGGGCACGCGCTACTCGATGCTCCTCAATCCGAACGTCGGCGGCATGATCACGGTCAACCTGAAAGACGTCACGGTGCGCGAAGCGCTGGACTCGCTGCGCGAGCTCTACGGCTACGACTACCGCTTCGACGGCACGCGCATCTTCGTGCAACCGTCCGGGTTGCAGACCAAGATTTACCGCGTCAACTATTTGCTCGGCCAGCGCCGCGGTACCAGCGACCTGCGGGTACAGTCAGGCTCACTCGCCGACTCGTCGGCCCCCTCTGGCCCGCCGTCGCCGGCGTCGACTGCGGCGACGTTCCCTGCAGGCGCAGCCAGCGCCGGCGGCGTGGCGCGCTCGATGGACAGCACGCGAGTGACCACCAGCATCGTCAACGACTTCTGGGGAGATCTGCGCAGTGCGCTGACGGCAATCGTCGGATCGGGCGACGGGCGCAGCGTGGTGGTGACGCCCCAGTCGGGCGTGGTCCTGGTACGCGCGTTCCCGACCGAATTGCGTGCCGTGGAGAACTACCTGCGCGAGACGCGCCTGGTGGTCGAGCGGCAGGTGATGCTAGAAGCCAAGGTAATCGAGGTGACGCTTGCAGAAGGCTTTCAGTCGGGCATCAACTGGTCGCTCTTCCGCACGCACGACAGCCCGCGCGGTGCCATCGGCCAGGTGGGAAACAACACGACATTGGGGACCAGCACGAGCGGTACGAGCCTGAGCAGCGGGGGTCTCACGGTGAACCCTGCGGCCGGCACGCTTGCTTCCGCGGCCACGTTGGCCGGAAATGGCGGGGCGGTCTTTGGCCTCGCGTTCCAGACTTCCAATTTCGCGGCGCTGCTGCAGTTCCTGGACTCGCAGGGCACGACGCAAGTCCTCTCCAGCCCGCGCATCGCAACCTTGAACAACCAGAAGGCGGTGCTCAAGGTGGGCACGGACGAATTCTTCGTCACGAACGTGGCCACCGTGACGACCACCACCGGAACCACCACACAGCAGACGCCGACGGTGACGGTAGCGCCATTCTTTTCCGGCATCATGCTCGACGTCACGCCCCAGATCGATCAGTTGAACAACATAACCCTGCACATTCACCCGTCGATCAGCGAAGTGACGGAATCGCGCCGGGTAGTGGATCTTGGCGGCACCATCCCATCCATCACCTTGCCGCTGGCAAAATCAGCGGTGAACGAGTCCGACACGGTGGTGCGCGTTACCGACGGCAATATCGTCGCCATCGGCGGTCTGATGAGCGTGGACGTGCGCGACGGACGCACCGGCATCCCGGGCGTCGCCGACTCCAACGTGCTGCTGCGCAATTCCGACCGCCGCGCGACCAAGCGCGAGATCGTGATCCTGCTCAAGACGACCATCATCCAGAACGACGCCAGCTGGGGTCAGGAT
>CAZAEG010000288.1:0-2764 GCA_964484035.1 uncultured Enterobacteriaceae bacterium
TCGGCTACATGCCGATCTACGTGCCGCGCGAGATCGTGCATGCCGCGGGCATGCTGCCGGTGGGCATCTTCGGCGGCGGCTACCAGCTGGAAGTCATCCAGGGCGACGCCTACTACCAGAGCTACATCTGCCGCATCCCGCGCTCGACGCTGGAGCTCGGGCTCACCGGCCGGCTCGATTGCCTGGACGGGATGCTGTTCCCCTCGATCTGCGACGTGATCAGGAATCTTTCCGGCATGTGGCAGGTCCTGTTCAAGGACAAGTACGTGAAGTATTTCGACCTGCCGCAGAACTACGACGATGCGACCGGCGGCAGCTTCTACGTGCACGAGATGCAGACGCTGCGCGAGGACCTCGGCAAGCTGGGCGGCACGCCCATCACCGATGAGATGCTTCGCGCTTCGATCGCCGTGTACAACGACAACCGCAGGGCGGTGCGCGAGCTCTACGCCTACCGCGCGCAGCAGCCCTGGCAGGTGCCGACTTCGGAGGCATACCTGGTGCTGAGGGCGGGTTGCGTGCTGCCGCCCGAGGAGCATGCGCAATTGATCCGGCAGTATCTTGCGGAATGCGAAAAGCAGAAACGACCGCAGCGCGACAATGCCCGCGTCATCCTCACGGGATCGTTCTGCGAGCAGCCGCCGCTCGGCCTGATCAAGTCGATCGAGATGGCCGGCTGCTATGTCGTGGACGACGATTTTCAGCTCATCCAGAGCTGGCTGCTGGACGAAGTGCCGGCGACGGGCGATCCACTGCAAGAGCTGTCCAAGGCGTTCCTGCACCGCTCGGCCTCGACCGCATCGAAGTACGACGAGAAGAAGGCGGACAAGGGCCAGTTCCTTCTGCGCCAGGTGAAAACGCGCGGCGCCGAAGGCGTGATCTTCGCCGCGGCGTCCTTCTGCGACCCGGCGCTGCTCGAGCGCCCGATGCTCCAGGAGATCCTGGCAAGACACAAGATTCCCTATACCGCGTTCAAGTACGCCGAGAACACCGGCCAGATGGCGCCGATCCGCGAGCAGGCCGGCACATTCGCCGATTCGATCAAATTGTGGAGCGCCGCATGAGCACACCGATCCAGATGACGCCGTCCTCGGCCGCGGCGAAGAAGCCCGTGGCGCCGGTGCAGAAAGAGGACTCGATGTGGCTGCAGAAGGAGCTGGTCAACGGCAACTATCACGAGCTCGCAACCGCGCACGCAATGAACCGCAAGGTCTCCGCCACCTTCGTGCCCGGCAACCTGAACGAGCTGCTGATGTGCTTCGACTTCGCGAGGAGCCTGCCCGAAACCAATGCGCTGCAGAACGGCATGCGCAAGAAGTCGGGCAAGATGATCATGGACGCCGAGCGCGACGGCCACTCTGAGGACGTCTGCACCTACGTCAAGGCCGATCTCGGCATGATGCTGCAGGGACAGGTCGGGCCGACCGGCGAGCCCCTGCCCACGCCCGACGTGCTGCTGCTGTCCTACACCGGCTGCTTCACCTTCATGAAGTGGTTCGAGCTCATTCGCCAGAAGTACGACTGCGAAACGGTGATGCTGCACGTGCCCTACCAGGGCGAAGGCAAGGTCACGCAAAGCATGCGCGACTACGTCGTCAAGCAGCTCAAGGAGAAGGTGATTCCGACGCTGGAAAAGGTGTCGGGAGTCAAGTTCGACATCGACCGGCTGCGCCAGTACATGCGGGAATCGGTCAAGGCCGAGGAGAACCTGGTCTGGACGCTGCAATCGGCCAAGCACAAGCCCTCGCCGATCGACGGCTACTTCGGCGCGGTGTACTACATCGGGCCGATCTTCACCGCGTTCCGCGGCACGCCTCAGGCGACGCAGTTCTACGCCACGTTGCGCGCCGAGATCGAGCAGCGCATCCGTGAGGGCAAGGGCCCGGTCACGCCCGAAGGCGAGCACCCGGGCGAGAAGTACCGCCTGGTGGTCGAAGGCCCGCCCAACTGGACCAGCTTCCGCGAGTTCTGGAAGATGTTCTACGACGAGGGTGCTGTGGTGGTGGCCTCCACCTACGCCAAGGTGGGCGGCGTGTACGATTTCGGCTTCCGCCACGATCCGGACCACCCGCTCGAGTCGCTCGCCGAGTACTGCCTGGGCTGCTACACCAACCTGAACTTCCCGCAGCGCATCGACATGATCTGCAAGTACATGGACGAATACCAGGCCGACGGCCTGCTGATCAACTCGATCAAGAGCTGCAACAGCTTTTCCGCGGGCCAGCTCCTCATCCTGCGCGAAGTGGAAAAGCGCACCGGCAAGCCGGCCGCCTTCATCGAGTCGGACCTGGTGGACCCACGCTATTTCTCGGCGGCCAACATCAAGAACCGGCTGGAGAGCTATTTCCAGATGATCAAGCAAAAGAGAGCCGCGGCGGTGCACTGACATGAAGACCTTCATCGGCATCGACCTGGGCTCCACCACCACCAAGGCGGTGGTGATGGACGAGGCGCGCAAGGTGCTCGGGCGCGGCATCACCAACTCGCGCTCCAACTACGACACCGCCGCCGCGATCGCCAAGCAGGAGGCGCTGGTCGCGGCGCGCTTTCACCTGTTCCGCCAGGCGCTGGGCGCGAGCGGCGCGCTGAACGGCGGCCTGGAAGACTTCATCGCGCAGCTCGAGCGCGACTTCCGCCTCGAGCAGTTCCTCGAGCAGCTGACCGATCTCGAGGAGGTGTGCGGGCGCAATGCCGCGTCGGCGCCGGAAGTCGTTGCGGCGCTGCGTACGCTGTTCGACCTGCTGAAGAAGGAGGCGCCTTCGCT
>CAZAEG010000289.1:0-3792 GCA_964484035.1 uncultured Enterobacteriaceae bacterium
TCCTGATCGCGCAGCTCGGCTGGCGCTGGGCCTGGGTGATCCTCGGGCTGACGACGTGGCTGCTGCTGCTGCCGCCGGTGCTGCTGCTGGCGGTCGACAAGCCCGAGGACCGGGGACTGCGTCCCGACGGCGACGCCGCGCCGGCCGCAGGCGCGGCTGCGCCCGCGATCGACGGCCTGCCGTTGCGCGAGGCGCTCGCCACGTCGACGTTCCACCTGCTCGTCGCGGGCTGGTTCGGCATGTCGATGCTGGTCACCACGCTGCACTTCTACCAGGTGTCGATCCTCACCGCGCAGGGCGTGGCGGCCGAGATCGCGGCGCGCGTGTTCCCGGTCTCGGCGCTGGTGCTCGCGCTGACCATGCCGCTCGTGGGGCGCATGTTCGATCGCGTGCGCACGCGCTACGTGTTCGCCGCCGGGCTGCTCGTCATGGCGGCGGCGCTGTTCGGCGTGACGCTGGTCGCGAGCCTGGCGAGCGCCGTCGTCTACGCGGCGCTGTTCGGCCTGAACAACGCCTTCAGCCTCACCATGTTCGGCTACCTCATGCCGCGCTACTTCGGGCGCAAGCACGTGGGGTCCCTGCAGGGCACCGGGCAGATGGTGGCGGTGGTGGGCGCCTCGCTCGGGCCGCTGCCGGTGGGCCTGGCCTTCGATTACCTCGACAGCCCGACGCTGGTGTTGCGGCTGCTCGCGCTCTACCCGATCGCCTGCGCGCTCGCCGCGGCGCTTTTCCTGCGCACGCCCGCGGGCGTGTCCTATCCCAAGCACCTGGAGTGACCATGCCGCATCTCGACATCGCCCCCGGCGAAGCCCTCTACTACGAATACGACGCGCCCGGCGCCGCCGGCGCGACGTTCGTGTTCGTCAACGCGCTCACCGGCAGCACCGGCACCTGGCAGCACGCCGACATCGGCCCGCGGCTGCGCGCCGCCGGCTACGGCACGCTCGCCTGGAATTTCCGCGGCCAAGCCGAGACGCGCTTCGGCGCGCAGACGGCGCTCACGCCGAGCCTCGTGGTGGAAGACCTGCAGCGGGTCGTCGCGCACGCGCAGCCGCCGCGGCCGATCGTCGTCGGCCTGTCGATCGGCGGCCTGTTCGCCGCGCAGGCGGTGCTCGCCGGCATGCCGGCGAGCGCACTGGTGCTCATCAACACGCTGCGCAAGCCCGGCGCGCGGCTGGAATGGATCAACCAGGCGACGGTGGCGCTGGCACGCGCGGGCGGCACGCGCCTCGTCATGGAGGCGAACCTGCCGCAGCTCGTCAACCCCGACCAGCTCGCGGCGATGCGCCCGGGCGTGTTCGGCGCCGAGCCCTACCAGCCGATGGATCGCGCGGACGGCCTGTACCGCCTGCTCGACGGCTCGCTCGCCGCGGACTGGGACGTCGCCTGGGAGCGGCTCGAGCTGCCGGTGCTGTCGATGACCGGGCTGCACGACCGCGTGTTCTACGTCGCCGCGGACGTCGAGGATCTTTCCGGACGCATCGCGGGGATCCGGCGCGTCGATTTCGGCGACGCCGGGCACCTCGTCCCGGTGGAGCGGCCGGCGGCGTTCGCGAAGGCGTTGCTGGAATTCGCCGCCAACCTTTAAATGGTGACAGTCACCATTTAGCCATTTAACCCGCGCGGCGCTTGAACGGAGCGCGCAAATGGTGACTGTCACCATTTAACCATTTAACCGGCGCGGCGCGCCCAGTAGGCGAAGGTGCCGCGCACGATCGACCTCTGCAGCAGGAAGTCGCGCGCTTCCTGCGCCAGCGCCGGCTTCACTTCCTTCACGCCTCCGGCCGCCGCGGCGAGGAGCTGCATGCGGCAGGCGCGCTCCATGAAGACCGCGAGGTAAGTCGCTTCCTCGACCGAGCTTCCAGCGGCGAGCAGGCCATGGTTGGCAAGCAGGATGGTCTTCGCCTCGCCGAGCGCGCCGGAAATGATGCGCCCCTCGTCGTCGGCCACCGGCACGCCCGGCCATTCGGGCAGGTGCGCGGTGCCGTAGAGCATGGAGGAATCCATGTGCCCGATCCTGAGCGGCCGGCCGGTCGCGGCCAGCGCCGAAGCGTGCGGCGGATGCGTATGGATGATCGCCCGCACGTCCGGCCGCCTGCGGTAGATCCAGACGTGGAAGCGAACGCCGGGGTTTGGACGAGCGCCCTTCAGCGGCTGCAAATCCTCGTCCACCAGCGCCATGCGCTCGGGGGTCGCCTCGTCGAAGCCGTAGCCGAACTGCGGGGTCCACCAAGTGCCGGGATCGTCGCCGCGAGCCGTGACCTGTCCGGCGAGGCCGGACTCGTGGCCTTCGAATGCCAGGATGCGGCAGGCCTGCGCCAGCAGCGCCGGGGTGTCGAGCGCCAGCGGCGGCAGGTCCGCGTCCATCTCGCGGCCGACGCGGTCCTTGAAGTAGGCCTTGTCGCGGTCGTTCATCGCTTTTCCTGCTGCTACTATAACGGCCTCAAGCCTCAGGAGGAGGAGAAGGAAAATGAAACCGATCAAGCTGGGCGCCGCCCTGGCCGCGGCAGGGACCCTCGCGCTCGCCGGCACCGCCGCGCAGGCGCAGGCCGTGCTCACCCTGTCGAACTGGGTGCCGCCGCAGCACCCGATCGTCGTCTACATCATGAAGCCCTGGGCCGACCAGGTGGCGAAGGTCACCAGCGGCCGCGTGCGGGTGCAGATGCTGCCGAAGGCGATCGCCGCGCCCAACCAGCACTACGACGCGGTGATCAACGGCCAGATCGACCTCGCCTGGGCCACCTACGGCTACCAGCCGGAGCGCTTCCAGCCCTACCTCATCGCCGAGCTGCCGCAGCTCGGGGAGACCGCCGTGCACAACGGCGTGGCGCTGTGGCGCACGCACAAGAAATTCATCGAGCAATCGGGCATCCACAAGGACGTGCAGCTGCTCGGCGTCATGACGCACGGGCCGGGCCTGTTCCACCACTCGAAGAAGCACATCCTCGTGCCCGCCGACCTGCAGGGGCAGAAGATCCGCGTCGGCGGCGACGTGCCGAAGGTCATCGTCGAGTCCTTCGGCGGCGTGGTGATCACGCAGCCCGCGCCCAAGTCCTACGAGATCCTCTCGGCGGGCATCGCCGACGGCATCATGTTCCCTACGGAGTCGCTGAAGAGCTTCAAGATCGCCAACCTCGTGAAGTACACGAGCTACGTGAAGGGCGGCCTGTACAGCTCCTCGTTCTGGTTCGCGATGAACAAGAAGAAGTTCGACGCGCTGTCGAAGGCCGACCAGAACGCCATCATGTCGGTGTCGCAGGAGAAGTTCGCGCGCCTCGCCGGCGCCGGCTGGGACCGCGCCGACCGCGAGGGCCGCGTCGCCATGAAGGAGGCGGGCGGCACCATCCGGGAAGTGAAGCCCGAGTTCATCGCCGAGCTGCAGAAGGTCAGCGAGCGCCTGGAGCGCGACTACGGCGCCAAGATGGACGCCATGGGCATCGACGGCGCGGGCGCGATCAAGTTCTTCCGCGCCGAGGTGGCCAGGGTCGCCGCAGGGAAGTAGCGCCGACTGTCGGACGCACTGCACGCGGCGCCCCGGGCGGACACGCTCTTTCCGGGGCGCGCCGGCGCCTGGGCCGCCTGGGCGCTCGGCACCCTCGCCGCGCTCGACCTCGCGGCGATGATGACGCTCACCTTCCTCGACGTCACGGGGCGCAAGTTCTTCGCCAGCCCCATCTACGGCGCCTACGAGATCACCGAGTTCATGATGGGCGTGCTGATCTTCAGTGCGCTGCCGCTGGTCACGGCGCGCGAGGGCCACGTCACCATCGACGTGTTCGACCATTTCATCGC
>CAZAEG010000290.1:0-6274 GCA_964484035.1 uncultured Enterobacteriaceae bacterium
CGACATCGCGGCGCATCTTACCGGCATGGCGTGCTATAACCGCCCGCCATGCCGGGCTTCGTGCCATCGCGCGCCGCGTTTTACCTGCTGTTCACCGTATCCGGATTCGCCGGGCTCATCTACGAGTCCATCTGGTCGCACTACCTGAAGCTGTATCTCGGCCATGCGGCCTACGCGCAATCGCTGGTGCTGGCGGTGTTCATGGGCGGCATGGCGCTCGGCGCGGCGGGCTGCGCGCGTTTTTCCGCGCGCCTGCGCAATCCGCTCGCCGCCTACGCGCTCGCGGAAGCCGTGATCGGCCTGGCGGCACTCGGCTTCCACGAGGCCTTCGTCCGGGTGACCGACTGGTCGTTCGCCGCGCTCTTGCCGGCGCTGGGCGGCGCAGGGGCGGTGCTCGCCGCCAAGCTCGCGCTCGCCTGCCTGCTGATCCTGCCGCAATCGGTGCTGCTCGGCGCCACCTTCCCGCTGATGAGCGCGGGTCTCGCGCGCGCGCATCCGGCCACCTCCGGCGAGTCGGTGGCGATGCTGTATTTCACCAACAGCCTCGGCGCGGCGCTGGGCGTGCTCGCGAGCGGCTTCGTGCTCATCGCCTGGGCGGGGCTGCCGGGCACCCTGCGCACCGCGGGGGTGATCAATCTGGCGCTCGCCGCCACCGTGTGGCTGCTCGCGCGGCCGATGCGCGCGCGCGCACTCGAGGCGCTCCCGGGCGCGCCGACGAGCGTCCTGACGCTGCTGCTCGTCGCCAGCTTCGTCACCGGCGTCGCCTCGTTCATCTACGAGATCAGCTGGATCCGCATGCTGTCGCTGGTGCTCGGCGCCTCCACGCATTCCTTCGAGCTGATGCTCTCGACGTTCATCCTCGGCCTGGCGCTCGGCGGCTACGCCGTGCGCCGCCACGTCGACCGCGTGGCGGCGCCCGAGCGCCTGCTCGGCTGGGTGCAGGTGGTGATGGGCGTCGCCGCGCTCGCCACCCTGCCCGTGTACGACCGCAGCTTCGAGCTGATGGAGCTCCTGATGCGCGGCCTGGCGCGCAACGACACGGGCTACCTGCTGTTCAATCTTTCCGGGCAGGCGATCGCCGCGCTGGTCATGCTGCCCGCCACGTTCTTCGCCGGCATGACGCTGCCGCTCATCACCGGCGCCCTGCTCCGGCAGGGCGCGGGCGAAGGCGCGATCGGCCGCGTGTACGCGGCCAATACCGTCGGCGCCATCGCCGGGGTGCTGTTCGCGCTGCACATCGGCCTGCCGGCGCTCGGCCTGAAGGGCGCGCTCATCGCCGGCGCGCTGCTCGACGCCGGGCTCGGCCTGTACCTCCTGCACCGGTTCGCTGCGCCGCGCGCCCAGCTCGTGCCCGCGGCGGCGGCCTGCGCGGCGCTGTTCGCCGCCGCAGCGCTCGCCTTCGAGCTCGACGCCAACAAGATGACGGCGGGCGTGTACCGGCACGGCGAGCTCGGCAGCTCGCGCGACGCGACGGTGCTCTACGCGAAGGACGGCAAGACGGCCACCGTGCACCTCGTGAAGTACAGCTCCGCCACCAGCATCCGCACCAACGGCAAGTCCGACGGCTCGATCGACCTCGAGGGCAAGGCGGAGGCCGACCGCGGCACCGACGAGATCACCATGGTGCTCACCGGCGCCCTGCCGCTCGCCTTGAAGCCCGAGGCGAAGAGCGCGGCGGTCATCGGCATCGGCACCGGGCTCACGACGCACACGCTGCTGCAGCACCTCGAGATCGAGCGCGTCGAGACCGTGGAGATCGAGGCGGCGATGGTGGAAGCCGCGCGCGGCTTCCTGCCGCGCACCGGCGCCGCCTTCGCCGATCCGCGCGGCACCGTGATCATCGACGACGCGAAGACCTACTTCTCCGCCCGCCAGCGCCGCTACGACATCATCGTGTCTGAGCCCTCCAACCCCTGGGTGAGCGGCGTCTCGAGCCTGTTCACGCGCGAGTTCTACCGGCGCATCGCCGCGCACCTCGCCCCCGGGGGGCTGCTGGTGCAGTGGTTCCAGCTCTACGAGATCGATCCCGCGCTCGTTGCCTCCGTGATGCGCGCGCTGGGCGAGGAATTCGCGCACTACGCGGTGTATGCGCCGAGCGACCACGACGTGCTCATCGTGGCGAGCGCTGCGCCGCTGCCGCCGGCGCCGCAGGCACGCGTGTTCGAGCACCCCGGGCTGGCAAAGGAGCTGTGGACGGTGCACGTGCTCTCCGCGGGCGACCTCGACGCGCGCTACGTGGGCAACCGCGCCACGCTCGAGCCGCTGTTCGAGAGCTACGGCGCGCGCGCCAATTCGGACTACTACCCGGTGCTCGACCTGAACGCCGCGCGCCACCGCTTCGCCGAGCGCAGCGCCACCGGCATCGTGGCGATGACGAGCGCCGACGTGCCCGTGCTCGAGCTGCTCGAGCCGCAGTTCGTGCGCCGCCCGCCGAATCCGCTGCACAAGGGCGCCTACGCCTTCGAGCGCATCGAGAAGACGCGCCAGGCGCGTTACGCGCGCGATTTCCTCGTGCGCCTTGCCCCGCCCGTGCCGCAGGACATCCCGCCGCAGCTGCAAAAGGACCTGGAGGTGGTGCAGCTGCGCCTGCTCGCGTGCCGCGAGGCACGGCGCTTCGACGTCTGGCTGCACAGCCTGCTGCGCATCGCCAAGCTGGTGAACACGGCGCTGCCGGCCGAGGAGGCGGCGGTGCTGTGGTCGCGCATCGGCGCCGCGTCATGCGTGGACACGCTGCACGATTTCCAGCGGCACTGGATCGCGCTGTTCGCGGCGGTGGGGGCGCGCGATGCGCAGGCCATGGCGAGGCTCGCCGCCACGCTCCTCGAGGGCGCGCACAACCTGGGCGAAGGTGCCCGCGAGTACCTGCTCATGGCGGGAATGACCGGGGCCATCGCCGCGGGAAACCCCGGGCAGGCGCTCGCCCTCTGGGAGGCGCAGGCGCCGCTCTTGCGGAGCGCGATCTCGCAGCCGGTGTTCCGGCTGCTACGCTGCCATGCACAGCGCGGCGCTCAATGCGTCGCCGCGTTCCGCGCCTCCGCCGAGGACTAGGGAGCCTTGCTGCGCCGCGGCGCCGGGCCGCGCCCGGCGTAAGGATTGCGCCCGGTGCGGAACTCGACCCGCATCGGGGTGCCGCGCAGCGCGAAGGTGTCGCGGAACACGCCCTCGAGGTAGCGCCGGTAGCTCTCGGGCAGCTGGTCGAGCGAATTGCCGTGGATGATGATGCGCGGCGGATTGTGCCCGCCCTGGTGCGCATAGCGCAGCTTCGGCCGGCGCAGGCCCTTGCGCGGCGGCGCCTGCCGCTCCACTGCGGCGATGAGCGCGCGCGTGAGCTTCGGCGTGGGCATCTTCGCCATGGCCGCGGCGTAAGCGGCGTCCACCGAGCGCATCAGCTCGCCCAGCCCCTTGCCGGCCTTCGCCGAGACGGTGCGGGTCTCGGCGAAGCCGAGAAAGCCCAACTTCCAGGCGAGCTCGCGCTTGATGCGGCTGCGCGCGTCCTTGCCGGCGGCGTCCCACTTGTTCACCACCACCACGAGCGCGCGCGCGCGCTCGAGGATGTAGCCCGCGACGTGCGCGTCCTGCTCGGAGACGCCCTCCACGGCGTCCAGCACCAGGAGGGCGACGTTCGATTGCTCGATCGCCTGCAGGGTCTTCACGATGGAGAACTTCTCCACCGCTTCGCCCTGCTTGCCGCGCTTGCGCAGCCCGGCGGTGTCGACCAGCGTGTAGCGCCGGCCGCCGCGCTCGAACGGCACCTCGATGGCGTCGCGCGTGGTGCCGGGCTCGCTGAAGGCGATCACGCGCTCCTCGCCGACCAGCGCATTGACCAGCGTCGACTTGCCGACGTTCGGTCGCCCGACGACGGCGATGCGCGGATGCCTGTCGCGCGCTTCGTCGCCGTCCGCGGCATCCTCGGGAAACTGCGCCAGCACGCCCTCGATCAGGTCGGCGACGCCCTCGCCGTGCGCGGCCGAGAGGGCGTTCGGCTGACCCAGGCCGAGCGCGTGGAACTCGGCCACCGCGGCGTCGCTCGCCATGCCCTCGCACTTGTTCACCACCAGCCAGACGCGCGCGCCGAGCTTGCGCAGGCGCGCGGCGATCGCGCGGTCGTCCGCGTGCAGCCCGGCGCGGCCGTCGGTGATGAACACCACGGCGTCGGCTTCGGCCATTGCCTGCTCCGCCTGGCGGCCCATTTCCGCGAAGATGCCGCTCTTCACGCCGGGCTCGAGCCCGCCCGTGTCGATGGCGATGAACGGCCGCGCGCCGACGCGCCCCTCGCCGTAGTGGCGGTCGCGCGTCACGCCCGGCACGTCGACGACGATGGCGTCGCGGCGCCGCGTGAGGCGGTTGAACAGCGTCGACTTGCCGACATTGGGCCGCCCGACGAGGGCGATGACGGGCTTCACGCGCGCGCGCTCGGCTCAGGGCGACAGCGCAAACAGCCCGCCGGCCTGCGTCTGCACCAGGAAGCCGCGCGGCAGCGCGATCGGCGCCGCGCGCACCGGGCTGCCGTCGGTACCGGCGCGCGCCACCAGGGCCCCCGAATCGCGCGCCAGCAGGTGCACGATGCCTTCCAGGTCGCCCACCGCGATCCGCGCGCCGAGCGGCAGCGGGCGCGACAACTGGCGGTGCGCGAGCCGGTCCAGCTTCCACAGGCTGCGCCCGCTCGTGCGATCGAGCGCGTGCACCGAGCCGCGCTCGTCGCTCGCGTACGCGTAGCGCGCGTCCGCGCTCACGCCGGTCACGCTCGAGATCTCGCGCGCCCACAGCAGGCTACCGGTCTGCGCGTCGAAGCAGGCGACCCGGCCCTGAAAGGCCGCCGCGCACACCTCGCGCCCGATGAGCACCGGCTCGCCGACCACGTCGGTGACGCGCTCGAGCTCGGTCGTGCCCTTGGGATCCGCCACGCTCGCCTCCCAGCGCAGCGCGCCGCCGTCGAGCGCGAGCGCCACCAGCTTGCCGCCGGAAAAGCCCGTGTAGAGCAGTCCCTCGTGCACCGTCATGCCCTGCGGCGCGCGCAGCCGCAGCGCCGCGGGCGCGCGCTGGTAGGCCCAGCGGCGCTTGCCGTCGGCCGCATCGAGCGCATGGACGCGGCTGTCGGCGCTTTTCACCAGCACCAGCCCGGCAGCGAGCCGCGGCGCGGCCAGCACTTCGCTCGAGATGCGCGCGCGCCAGCGCTGCTTGCCGGTGAGCGCATCGAGCGCGAACACCGCGCCGTCGTCGGTGGCCACCGCGACCGTTGCCGCATCCGCGCCGACGCCGCCCGAGAGCCGCGCATCCAGCGCCACGCGCCAGCGTTCGCGGCCGTCGGCGGCATCCAGGCGCACCAGCGCGCCGTCGCGCGCCGCGGCGTACAGCGCATCACCGGCGAGCGCCGGGCTGAACTCGAAAGCGCCGGCCGAGCCCACGCGCGCCGACCACAGCACGCGCAGTTCCTGCGCCTGCGCCAGCGGCTCCAGCGCCGCCGGCTGCGGCCCGCCGCTCGAGCCGCCGAAGCAGCCGGCGAGCGCATGCACGAGCAGGGCGAGCGCCGCGCGCCGCGCCATGCTCAGCCGCCCAGCGCGTCGAGACGCAGCTGCACGCTGTCGCGAAACGGCCCGCTCGCCTTTTCCAGCGCGAGCTGGTAGGCGGCGCGCGCCTCCGCCGGCTGGCCCTTGGCGACCAGCACGTCGCCGCGCATTGCCGCATACAGCGCCGCGTACAACTCGAGGGGCTTCTCCCCCAGGAGCGCCAGCGCCTCGTCGTAGGCGCGCTCGTCGAGCAGCAGCGCCGCAAGGCGCAGGCGCGCGATATCGCGGAAGTCCTCCGCCGAGGAGCGGTCGATCACCCACCGCAGCTGCGCCTTGGCGCTCTTCAGCTCGCCGCGCTCGAAATGAAAATGCGCGGCCGCCAGCGCCCCCATGGACGCATACAGCGTTCCGGCGTAACCCTCGGTGAGCGCGCCGCCCGTGTCGCGAAGCGCCTTCGCGTCGCCCGCACGCGACGCCTTGGCGAGCGTTTCGTAGAGCTGGCTTGCCTGCGCCGCCTGGCTGTTCTGGTACCAGCGCCAGGCATTCATGCCGGCGAAGGCGAGCGCTGCCGCGATGATGACCAGCAGGATCAGCCTGCCGTTATGCCGCCACCAGGCCTTGAGCTCCTCCAGTTTTTCCTGTTCTTCCAGATCGAGTTCGCGCATCGCCATCGCTAGGATCCCTTCAGAAATTCGTGCAGCCGCGCGGCGACCTCGCCACGCGGTACGGACTGCTGCGATCGCGCGTCGCGCAGTGGTTTGACCGAC
>CAZAEG010000291.1:0-2999 GCA_964484035.1 uncultured Enterobacteriaceae bacterium
CAGCGTGAGGAAGATCTCGCCGATGCCGAACAGCCCGATCACCGCCACCAGGAAGTCGAAGCCGGTGAGCAGCTTGGTGAACCCGTAGGTCAGGCGCAGCGTCCCGGTCACCGGGTCGGTGCCGACGGCGGCGAGCGCGAAGCCGGTCATCATCGCGGCGATGGTCTTGTAGGGCGGCTCCTTGCTCATGCCGACGAAGGCGCAGAAGGTGAGCAGGTAGACGCCGAAGAACTCCGCCGGCCCGAACGCCAGCGCGAAATCGGCGATCACCGGAGCGAGGAACGTGAGCAGGATCACGGCGACCAGCGCGCCGACGAAAGACGACGTGAACGCCGCGGTGAGCGCGGTGCCGGCGCGGCCCTGCTGTGCGAGCGGGTAGCCGTCGAAGGTGGTGGCCACCGACCAAGGCTCGCCGGGGATGTTGAAAAGGATGCTGGTGATCGCCCCGCCGAACAGCGCACCCCAGTAGATGCAGGACAGCAGGATGATGGCGGAGGTCTGCCCCTCCGGCGTCTGCGCCATGGCGAAGGTGAGCGGCAGGAGGATCGCCACGCCGTTCGCGCCCCCGAGGCCCGGCAGCACGCCGATGATCACGCCCAGGATCACGCCGGTGAACATGAGCGCGAGGTTGGTCGGCGTCAGCGCGACGCTGAAGCCGTGCATCAGCGACTGGATCTCGTCCATCGCTTCAGCCCACGCCCAGCAGCCGCTCGAGCGGGCCCTTGGGCAGCGGCACGAGGAACCACACCTCGAAGATCAGGAACAGCACGATGCTGTGGCCGAGGGACACCGCGCCCACCTTCCACCACGGGTACTTGCCGAGCCAGCGCATGAACAGCGCGACGAACAGCACCGCCGAGACGTAAATGCCGATCCAGCCGACCAGCGCGACGTACACGGCGGAGGGCACCAGCACGCTCAGCACCAGCTTCAGCTGCCCGACCTGCACGAACGGCTTGTTCTTCTCCGCGGGCAGCAGCAGCCCGCGCACCAGCGTCACCGCCGACGCGGCTGCGATGATCACGCCCAGGTAGAACGGGAAGTAGCCCGGCTGCGGACCCTCCTCAAGCCAGCGCGCGCCCTGGCGCACGCTGTCGAAGATGACCAGGGCGGAGAATGCGAGGAACGCGAGCGCAATGCCGATCTCCGCGCTGCGCAGGCTGAATGCCGCGCGCTCCGCCGGTTCCTGCGACATGCCCTCCTCCTAGCGGTCAAAAAAAGGCCCGGCACGTGCCGGGCCCGCCTGCGCCATTGCGGCCTACTTGGCGATGAAGCCGGCCGCCTTCATGAGCGACACGTGGCGCGCCTCTTCCTTCGCCACCCATGCCGCGTACTCGCCGCCCTTGAGCTTGGTCTGGTTGAACGCCCCGCGCTCCATCAGGGCCTTCCACTCCGGCGTCGCCGCCACCTTCGCGAACAGGCCGATGTAGTAGTCGACGTGCTCCTGCGTGACGCCCGCGGGCATGAAGATGCCGCGCAGCATCAGGTAGTCGATGTCCAGGCCCGACTGCTTGCAGGTGGGAATGTCGGCCCAGGACATCGTGTCCGTCACCTTGGCCTTGTAGGGCAGCCGATTGAGCTCGAACACGCACAGCGGCTTCAGCTTCCCGCCGCGCCAGTGCGCCACCGCCTCGATCGGGTTGTTGACGGTCGAATTCACGTGGCCGCCGACGAGCTGCACCGCCACCGCGCCGCCGCCCTTGAACGGGATGTAGGTGAACTTCGCCCCGGTCGCCTGCTCGATCGCCACCGTGATGATCTGGTCCTCCTGCTTGGCGCCCGTGCCGGCCATGCGGAACTTGCCCGGGCCGGCCGCCTTCGCCGCCGCGACGTAGTCCTTGGCCGTCTTGTACGGGGCGTCGGCCTGGACCCACAGCACGAAGTTGTCCAGCGCCAGCATCTGCACCGGCGTGAGGTCGCGCCAGTTGAACGGCGTGTTGGTCGCGAGCGGCGTGGTGAACAGGTTGGACAGCGTGATGATGATCTTGTGCGGCTCGCCCGGCGATCCCTTCACGTCGAGGAAGCCCTCGGCGCCGGCGCCGCCCGACTTGTTGATCGGCAGGATGGCGACCTTGGCGAGGTTGTGCTTGGCGACGATGGCCTGGATGGCGCGCGCCATCTGGTCGGCGCCGCCGCCGGTGCCGGCCGGGATGATGAACTCGATGTTGCGGGTGGGTTCCCAGGCCTGTGCCGTGCCCAGCCAGGCGAGGGCGAACGCAAATGCAAGAACGCGGCAGACGCTGCTCTTCATAACTCCTCCTGTCTCGGTTGTGCTTCTTGCCGCGGCGCGCCCTTCGCATGGGGCACTGCCACGACTCATTCTGGCTTCTACCCCAATTCCGCCTCATTGACCAGAGTCAAGAAAAACCGAAGCGTCCCGCGCCTCACGCCTGGCCGAGCACGTACACGGCGTACAACGCGCCCACATAGACGAACGGAATCGCCGGCGCGAGCGCGCGAAACGGCGCGAAGCGGCGCGACTGGCAGGCCTTGAACACCAGGTAGCCCATGCCCATCAGGGCGAAGGCGGCGAGCGCCGCGGCGAAGTGCGCCGCCTGCATCTCGCGCAGCAGCGGCCCGCGCGTGTGGAAGAAGTCGGCGATGAAGATGATGGTGACGTTGAAGGCGCAGCTGCCGTAGACGTTGCCCATGGCGATGCCGTAGGAGCGGCGCAGGGACGCAGCCACGGTCACCGAGCCCTCGGGCAGGGTGGTCACGATCGACACGAGCAGCACGCCGATGAAGCTCGCGCTGATGCCGGAGGCCTCGGCGATGGCATCGGCGCTCGAGGCGAGAAAGCGCCCGGCGACGATCACCACCGCCGCCGAGACGAGAAAGCCGATCCAGGCGTTGCGCGCGCTGCCCTTGAAGGCCGGTATGTCTTCCGCTTCCATTTGCGTGCGCCCGGCCTTGTACACCAGCCGCATGCCGTAAACGTAGACCGCGCCGATCAGCAGCCCGCCGACGCTGGTCGGGCCGAGCACCTTGATGTCGCCGAA
>CAZAEG010000292.1:0-21381 GCA_964484035.1 uncultured Enterobacteriaceae bacterium
GTCGAGGTGCGCGCCGCCGTCGCCGAGACCCAGCAGGATCGCCGGGTTGTTGAGGATCTCGGCCATGCGGTCGGCGCGCGTGTTGAACGAGGCCATGGTGAACTCGTTCTCCAGGTCGTCGGCGAGCGTGATGTCGAGAAAGGCGTCGACGCCGTCCTTGCCCTGCGCCGCCGCAACCTCGGCCACTGTCTGCCCTTCGAGCGATTTCAGCGCCGGGGACTTCACTTCGTGCACCGTGATGCGCTCCCAGTTGCTGAACGTGGCCGGGAGGTTGAGCTCCTCGCGGAACTTTGCGCGGAACGCCGGATCCCGGTACACCGCGGCCTGCGCCGCCTTCGACTTGTCCTCGAACACGCGCTTCCAGGACGGGAATGCGCCGAACGAGAACGGGTTGCGCATGTTGAACTCGCGCGTCAGCGGCAAGGGCGAGGTCTGCGGCCGCGCGCCGCGCGCGATCATCGGCGCGGCCTTGCGCAACGAGGTCCGCACCGCCTCGGAAATGTCGTCGCGGTCGAACATGGCGATGAAGGTGACCGGGCGCCGGCTTTCCTCGAGCATGAAATCGAGCAGCTCGAGCTCCGGGTCGTCCATCACCCCGATCTGCTTGGTCATCGCGATCTCGATCGCACCCTTGCCGCGCTCTCTGAGCGCGTTGCAATAGGCCTTGAGCTCCTCGCGGCTCGCGTTGCGGCAGGCGAGGGGGCGGCCGGCGAAACCCATGTGCTGGTTGAGCAGCGTGCTGGAAAAACCGAACGCGCCCGCATCCAGGGCCTCGCCGAGCAGCGCCTTGATGGCCGCGGTCTCCTCGGCGCTCGCGGCGCGCTCCATCGAGGCCTCGCCCATGGCGTAGTGCCGAAACGGCGTCAGCGGCGCGAGAAAGCCGAGGTTCAGCGCGGGCTTGTATTTCGCCGCAGCCCGCATGTACTGCGGGAAAGTCTCCCAGTCCCAGGTGATACCCTGCTCGAGCACTTCGAACGGGATCGCCTCCACGTTCACCAGGTCGCGCATCGCGATCTCGCGCGACGCCGGCCGGCAGGGCGCGATGCCGACGCCGCAGTTGCCCATCATCACCGAGGTCACGCCATGCCAGGACGAGGGCGTGAGCGCGCCGTCCCAGCAGATCTGCGCGTCATAGTGCGTGTGCGGGTCGATGAAGCCGGGCGACACGGCGAGGCCGTCGGCGTCGATCACGCGTTTCGCACCATCCACCACCTTGCCGATCTCGACGATGCGCCCGCCCGAGATCGCGACGTCGGCGCGCCGCGCCGGCGCGCCGGTGCCGTCGATCACGAGTCCGTTCCTGACGAGGAGATCGCAGGCCACGCTCGGCTTCACCCACCCGCCCTGGGCCTCGTCCACGTCTCCGACCACGCCAGGCAGCAGCTCGTCGCCGGCCTGCCGAAGCGCTCCTGCGCGAAGACGCTCGCGTTGGCCGCTTTGCCGTTGACGCAGAGCTGGGCGCTGCGCGCGGGAAGGAACGTGCTGTAGACCCCGAGGGGGCGATCCATGGCGCCGGGAGGCAGGGTGAGCACGAACGGCGGCATCAGGTCCCACCAGCTGAGAATGATCTCGTCGTCGCGCGAGACGATGCGTTCCTCGACAGTGCTGAGCGAATTGCCGCTGCGCTCGAATCGCGCATCGATGACGGGCAGCTTGTCGTCGGCGAAATCCTTGTAGAGCAGGATCTCGATCTGGCGCTGCAGGAAGCGCGCCACACCGGCGTTGTCGGCGTACAGGCGCGGGCCCTTGCCGGTAAGCGTGCTCTCGATGAGCAGCGCGTGCCCCTGCCCGGCCGGCGACCACAGTACGCGCCAATGGCTGATGCGCTCGGCAAGCGACTTGCCGCCGTCGTTCGAGAGGCGGATGAAGGAGTTTTCCCCGGTCATCACCGGGTCGTGCGGGTCGACCATCTTCGGCTCGGCCATCGGCTCCTCCTTATTTCTGCGCCGCGGGCGCGTCGGGTTGACCCGGGAATTGCTTGCTTGCGGGGTCGATGTACGCCCAGGGACGGGCGCTGCGCGTCCAGATGTTGGCGGTGATCTTCATGTCCCCGCGGTCATCCAGCGTGCCGGCGCGCACCACGAGGATGTCGAGCGCCGTGGCGCGCTGGCTGTAGATGGGCGAGCCGCAATCGCCGCAGAAGCAGCGGTAGAGCGTGCGGCCGCTGTCGGCGAGACAGTCGTAGCGCTTCGGCGTTCCGCGGGTGAGCTTGAACGCCGACGCCGGAATCACCGCGTTGACGCTGCCCTGCGTCCCGGAGCCCTTCTGGCAGGTGGTGCAGTGGCACGCGCGCAGCTCCGTGACCGGCACGTTGATGGTGTAGCGGATGGCGCCGCATATGCAGCCGCCGGTGAGAGGAGTGGTCATGGGTCGTCGCTCCTGTCAGTTGAAGTGCAAGCCACCGTTCACCTGCACGGTCTGGCCGGTCATGTAGGCATTCTCCGCCACCATGACCACTACCGCGGCGACCTCCTCGCCCGTACCCAGGCGCCCTACGGGAATCCTCGCCATGGACTCCTTGCGGTGGTCCGCGATCATCTCCGTTTCGATCAGGGAAGGCGAGACTGCGTTCACGGTGACGCCGTCCTTCGCCAGGCGCGCCGCGTAGCCGCGCGTCAGGCCCTCCATCCCGGCCTTGGAGGCATTGTAGTGTGCGCCGACCAGGCCCGCGCCACGCGCCGCGCCGGAAGAGATGTTGACGATGCGCCCCCAGCCGCGCTGACGCATGCCGGCAAACACCGCTTGCGTGCAGAGAAAGGCGGACTTGAGGTTGGTCGCGATCGTGCGATCAAAGTCCTCTTCGGTGAGGTCATCGAGGCCGCGGCGTACGGCGACGCCCGCGTTGTTGACGAGGATGTCGACCGGGCCGAGCGCCGACTCGGTCTCCCGGATCAGGCCGGCGACGGCGTGCGCGCTCGAGACGTCGGCCTGCAAGGCGGCGGCTTTGCGGCCGAGGGCTCGGATGGCGTTTACCGTTGCCTCGGCCTCGGCTTTGCGCTCGCGATAGTTCACCGCAACGTTCGCGCCGGCTTCGGCGAGCGCGAACGCGATCGCCCTGCCGATGCCGCGCGAGGCGCCGGTGACCAGTGCGGTGCGGGAGCCAAAAGGTGCGGGCATGGGAGCAGTCCTTTAGATCGCTTGAACTCCGATTATGCGGCGCGAGCGCCCGCGCCTGCCATAGAATCGGACCGATGACCCTGACGTTTCGCAAACTGCATCCGCGCTTTGCGGCCGAGTCCAGCCCGATCGACCTGCGCGGGGTGAGCGACCGCGCCACGCTCGACGAAATCCGCGCCGGGATGGACGAGCACGCGGTGCTCGTGTTCCGCGACCAGCGCTTCGACGGCGGCGAGCAACTGGCGTTCGCGCGGCGCTTCGACGGCATGCTGCACGCGAGGACCGGCGCGGCGGTCCTGGGAAAGAACCGCCTCGGCGACGAAGCCCTCACCGACATTTCGAACGTGGACGAGAGCGGAAATCTCATGCGCGCCGGCGACCGGCGCCGCGCCTACGCGCTCGGCAACCGCCTGTGGCACACGGACGCGTCGTTCGAGGACCCGCCGGGGCGCTACTCGATGCTCCTGGCGAAGGTCGTCCCCCCGGTACCCGCGGACACCGAGTTCGCCGACCTGCGCGCTGCCTACGAGGCGCTCGATGACGCGACCCGGCGCACGCTCGAGGGATTGCGCGCGCACCACTCGATCGCCTACTCGCGCATGATGCTCGGCTTCGAGTTCTCGGCCGAGGAGCAGCGCCGGCTTCCCGGCGCCGTGCACCCGCTGGTGCGCACCAATCCGCGCACCGGGCGCCGCTCGCTCTACCTCGCCGCGCACGCCGCGCGCATCATCGACTGGCCGGTGCCGGAGGGGCGGCTCCTGTTGCGCGAGCTCGTGGAGCACGCGACACAGCCGCAGTTCGTCTACCGGCACGCCTGGCGCGAAGGCGACCTCGTGATCTGGGACAACCTGGCGACCATGCACCGCGGCCGGCCCTTCGACGACACGCGCCACCGGCGCGAGCTGCGACGCGTCACCACGCTCGACATCGCTTAGCGCTTCGCCAGCGCGGACAGGCCCGCGCCTTCCAGCAGCCTGACGCGCTTCGCCTCGGCGAACCTGCGCGCCTGCTCGGTCAGTTCCGCCGCAACCACGTACACGCACTCTTCAGCCCCGCGCTTCTCGCTTGCCGTCGCCAGCTCCTTCACCGGCTCCACTCCGGTACGCGCCGCCTTCCAGCGCCGTGCGCACACGAGCGACACGCGGCCGTCCTTTTCCAGCTCGAAATCGGCGACGCCTTCCGCGCGCCTTACCGTGTAGCCCTGGCGGCGGAAGCCCGCCTCCACGGCGGCGGCGAATTCCTCCCAGCTCATGGCGCGCAGCTTCGCCAGCGCCGCGTCGAGCCGCGCGCCGCGCGGTTGGCGGATTTCCCGCCATGCGACGACCGCGGCGATGACGATGAAAGGCAGCGTGGCGAACAGCGCGAGGCCTTCGGGCAGGATGAGCCGCGTCAGCGCGAACACCCCCAGCGCGACGAGCGCGCCCACCCACCAGCGCGCGCGCATCAGCACCGCGAAGAGCGAGTTCTGCGGCAGCTTCATGGATGGTGCACGGGCTCGAGGTAGTACACCGGCGTGTCGAGGCCCTCGTAGCGCGCCTTCAGCTGCAGCGCGAGGTACAGCGAGTAGTGCCGCGCCTGCATCAGGTTGCCGCCCATGAACCACAGGCCGAGCTGCCGCGTCGGCTTCCACATGTTCCGGAGCTCTCCTTCCCACGGCCCCGGATCGTATCTCGTGTCCGAGCCCAGGCCCCAGCACTTGCCGACGCGCGCCGCCACTTCCGGGGAGATCAGTTCGGCTGCCCACTGGTTCATGGAGCCGTAGCCGGTGGCGAGCACGATGAGATCGGCGGTCAGCACCGAGCCGTCGGAAAGGAGCACCGTCTGCCCGGCGACCCGCTCGATCTGCGCCGGGCTCTTCAGCCGGATGCGCCCGTCGATGACGAGCTGCGATGCGCCGACGTCGATGGTGTAGCCCGCGCCGCGGCGCAGGTAGGTGGAGTGGATACCCGAGCCGTCCTCGCCGAAGTCGAACAGGAATCCCGCCTTCTGCAGGCCCGCGTAGAGCGCGGCGTCGCGCTCGCGGATGGCATCGTAGATCGGCTTCTGCAACGACGGCAGCAGCCGGAAGGGTACGGACGCGACCGACAGGTCGGCGATCTCGGTGGTGATGCCGCGCTGCAGCGCGTCTTCCGAGTACAGCGGTCCCCAGGCGTGCTCCATCAGCGCCTCGGAGGTCACCACCACGGTCGGGGAGCGCTGAACCATGGTGACTTCCTGCGCGCCGTGCTCGACCAGGTCGGCGGCGATGTCGTGCGCCGAGTTGTTGGCGCCGAGAACCACGCAGCACTTGCCGCGCCAGGCGGCGCCGCCGTCGAACTGGCTCGAGTGCACGATCTTGCCGGCGAACGCGTCGGCGCCGGGAATCGCGGGGACGCTGGGAAACCCGGACATGCCGGTGGCGAGCACCAGGTGCCTGGGCCGCAATTCCAGCACGCGCCCGCCGCGACTCACCTGCACTTTCCATTCCGCCGCTGCCTCGTCGTACGAGGCCTTCAGGCACCGCGCGGACGTCCAGCAATTGAGCTCCATCGCCCGCGCGTACATCTCCAGCCAGTCGCCCATCTTGTCCTTGGGCGAGAACACCGGCCAGTGGTCGGGAAACGGCAGGTACGGCATGTGGTCGTACCACACCGGATCGTGCAGGCAGAGCGACCGGTAGCGCTTGCGCCACGAATCGCCCGCGCGCTCGTTCTGCTCGACGATGAGCGTGGGCACTTCCAGGCGCTTCAGCCGCGCGGCGAGCGCGAGCCCGCCCTGCCCGCCGCCGACGATGAGCACGTAAGGCTGGCGTGCGAAGCCGAGCTCGGCGGCTTCCTGGCGCCGGCGCTCGAGCCAGGACTGCCGCCCGGGCACCACGCCGTGCTCGAGGCCGCGCGCCCGCCGGGGCCCGGCCGGCTCCTCGAAGCCCTTCAGCTCCTGCAGCGTGGTGAGAAGCGTCCAGCACCTGCCCTCGCGCAGCCGCAGGTGCCCCGTGCCGCGCCCGAGCGCCGTCTCGAACGCGAACCAGCCCTCGGCGACGCCTTCGTGCTCATCGGGTTCGGCGAGCGCGCAGAATTCGCTTGGCGCCGCAACGCCGAGCGTCGCGGAGAGCATGGCCTGGATCTCGCCGCGCCCCTCGAAGGTCTTGATCGTCCAGGTGAAGGCGACGAGGTCGCGCCAGAAGCACTCGTCGCCGAACAGCTTGGCCGCGCCGTCGATGTCGCCGCGCTCGAGGCACTTGGAGAATCGCTCCAGCCATTTTTCGATCGTGTTGGCCATGGGGTGCGCGCGCATTCTCGCCCACAATCCGGGACTCATCTGCGCCGTCTGTCCTGTCGAAACAGGGCGCCGCGGGTGCGGACTACTTCCGGCGCTTCAGCAGCTCCCCCAGGCCGGCCAGCGGCTTGTGCGTCGCCACGGCCCGCGGCGGCTCGCCGCCCCCGCCCGCGCGCGCGTCCTCGACGCGCGCATGCTCGTTTTCATGGCAGTAGACGCACAGGAGCTCCCAGTTGGAGCCGTCGGGCGGGTTGTGATCATGGTTGCCGTCCTTGTGATGCACCGTCAGCTCGCGCAGGCGCGAGGCGGGAAACTCGCGCGCGCAGCGCGTGCAGATCCAGGGCAGGATCTTGAGCGCCTGCTCGCGGTACGTGGACAATGTCGGCTTCACGCAGCGCCTATCATGCCCACTGTGCAGAAATCGCTCAACTTCCGCACCTGCGGCCGCGGCACCACCGACATCACCGCCGAGGTGGCGCAGGCGGTGCGCGAAGCCGGGATCGAGTCCGGCCTGTGCAACGTGTTCCTGCGGCACACCAGCGCCTCGCTCATCCTGTGCGAGAACGCGGCGCCCACGGTGCGCGAGGACCTGGAGACGATCCTCTCGCGCCTCGCGCCCGACGGCGACCCCGCCTACCGGCACGACGACGAGGGCCCGGACGACATGGCGGCGCACGCGCGCGCCGTGCTGACTTCGAATTCCCTGCAGATCCCGGTGGCCGACGGCCGGCTGCTGCTGGGCACCTGGCAGGGGATCTATCTCTGGGAGCATCGTCACGCGCCGCAGGCGCGGAGCGTGGTGGTGACGGTACTTGGTCAGCCCTGAGCGGCGAGCATCACCAGCGCCGGCGCCTTGCCTTTCTCCACGAACACGATCGCGTTCTGGTCGTAGCTGCGGCCGAGCACTTCGGCCTCGGCGCGCGCGATGCCGACCACCAGCACGCTCGGCTCGGCCGGCCATTCGCCCTGCGGGTCGCGGCCCTCGCCGGCGAAGCAGGCGTAGCCCGCCTCGCGCTGCGCCTCCAGCAGCGCCGTCGTCGCGAGCACGTTCTCGGCCGTTCCCGCGAGGCGGCCGTGCGGATTGGCGGCGGTGACGTAGGCCGCGGTGTGCGCGCCTTCGGCCTCGAGCAGCTCATCCAGCGCCTCACTGGCCTCGCCGATGCGCAGTACCAGTTCGGGTTCGCCGAACACGGCGTATTCCGCGCCCAGATAAGCCACGATCAGGTCGGGGCCGACCGGCATCAGAGATCCGCGCAATCCGCGGGCGCCAGAATGCGAAACTGCGTCACGCGCGGCGCGAGCTCCAGCACCGCCCGGTCCTTGGAGATCAGGCACTGCGCGCCGGCGCTCGCCGCAAGCTCGAGGAATTTCTGGTCGTCGGGGTCCTTGCACCTGGGCAGCCCGGGGAACGTCCCGGCAGACACACGCCGCGCGACGCTGCGGCAGCGCGCGATGCATCGCATCTGCTCATCGGCGTCGAGCGAGTATTTCCCGAGATCGTAGGCGAGCACGCGCACCAGCTCCGCCTCGCAGGCCGCGTCGATCACGATCTCCACGCGGCCCGCCGCCCGGGCTTCGCGGATCGGCACCGCCGACGGATCGTCGAACACCAGCCAGTCGAGCCAGACTTGGGTGTCGAGCACCGCCCTCACGCCTGCCATACGGCGTAGCCCTCCTCGCGCAGCCCGATCGCCAGCTCCACCTCCATGTCCCGTGCCGCCTCGTAAGGCATCGGATTGGCATAGGCGTACAGCTTCGGCAGGAGCCGCACGCCGAAGCGCTGCACGTAGGCGTTCGCCCGTATGCCCGCCTTGTGCCTGGCGAAGCGCGCCTCGGGCGTGAGCCCGGTCATGCCCACGTAGACGCAGGGCTTGAGCATGTCGCGGTCGGGATTGGCTTTGCGAAATCGCGCGAGGTTGAGCACCGCGGGGTCGAGCTCGACCACGTAGACGTAGTGATGATGGCGGCCGCGGCGCTGCTTGCTCATGCCTGCCCGCGCAAGCTTACACTGCGCCCGGTATGCCCCTGCCGCCCGAATACCTGCGCAGCATAAGCCGCGAGGAAATGAACACGCTGCCGATCCGGCGCTACGAGGGCGAGGTGCATCTGGTCGAGTCACCGGCGATGCTCGAGCGCGCGGCTGCCGACATCCTGCGGGAGGCAGTCGTGGGCTTCGACACCGAGTCGCGCCCCGCCTTCAGGAAGGGCGAGAGCCACCTGCCGAGCCTGGCGCAGGTGGCGACCGCGCGTGCGGTGTACCTCTTCCCGCTGCAGCGCCTGGACTGCTCCGGCCTGCTCGGCGCGCTGCTCGGTGCGCCGCACATCGTCAACGCGGGCATCGCGCTCGCCGACGACCTGCGCCAGCTGCAGCAGCTGTTCGAGTTCTCGCCGGCCGCCGCGCTCGACCTCGGCCACGTCGCTCGGCGCCACGGCCTGAAGCAGACCGGGCTGCGCAATCTCACGGGCATCTTTCTCGGCACGCGCATTCCGAAAGGCACCAAGACCACCAACTGGGCGGCGCCGCGCCTTTCGCCGCAGCAGGTCACGTACGCGGCCACCGACGCCTGGGCCTGCCGCGAGCTCTACCTGAGGTTCAAGGTGCTAGGTCTGCTGTAGGGTGGGCCATGGGCCCACCCTACGATTCGGCGAGCATCTCGTGCAGCTCGCCGCTCGCGATCAGCTTGTCCAGATCGCTTGCCCCGCCGACCAGCACGCCCTTCACGAACACCATGGGAAAAGTGGGCCAGCCCGCCCACATCTTGAGCGCGAGGCGCCGCCGCCAGTCGCGCAGGTAGCTGCCGTATTCGAGATACCGGTACCTGACGCCCGCGGCATCGAGCGCCCGGCACGCCTTCGCTGGAAAGGGGTTGTGCCGCATGCCGACCACCACGACCGGATTCGCCGCCACCGCCGCCTCCACTTCGCGCACGATCTCGTCGCGGTAGTTCGCGATGCGGTCGCGGATCTCCGGGTGGATGCGGGCTTCTTCGAGAGTTCTCCGCGCCATGAATGGGGCCTGTCCCCATTCTCCTCTATGCTTCGCGCCCGGCGCTGGCCTCCAGCCGCTGCTTCAACTCGCCACTCTGCAGGAGCTTCGCCAGCTCGCTTGCGCCGCCGATCAGCACGCCTCTGACGAAGACCATGGGGAAGGTCTGCCACCCGGTCCACAGCTTGAGCGGCAGCCGACGGCGATACCCCGACAGGTACGAGCCGTACTCGAGATAGGTGTACTCGATCCGCGCCGCGTCGAGGAGCTTGCGCGCTTTCCACGGAAACGGATTCATCTGCATGCCGACGACCACGAGGTCCTTGGCCGCGACGACGTCCTGCACCTCTTTCACGATGTCCGTGCGCCATTCCGCGATCTTGCTGCGGATCGCAGGATGGATGCGTGCCTCGTCGAAGATCGGCCGGCCCACGCGCTAATCGTACGCCCGGAAGCGGATCGCAGAGTCGCGCTTGATCTGCTCCACGAGCGCCACCTCCCAGTCGAGATAGGCGCGCGCGTGCTTCTCGTAGTCGGCACCGTGCTCGTGGTCGTAGGGCTTGTACCAGACGTCGTCCAGGGCCGTCGTGGCGTTGGCCATGCCCGACTCCTCGGGCAGTCTCTCTGCGAACCAGGCCCGGTTGCCGCCCTCCAGCACCTGCACGCGCGCCTGCGGCCAAAGCGCCGCCGCTTCCGGCGCACCGAGCTGTGCCAGCAGCCCGTCCTCGGACGTCAGGACGATTTCCCTGGCGTTGGTCAGCTTCGCGTGCGCTTCGGCCAAGCGCGAACGTACCGCCCACCACGCGCCCGGCACGTGCCGCACGCGAAACCGCAGGCTGGTCGACAGATCGATCACCGTCGCCTGCACGTGCGCCAGTTCCTGCGCGCCGATCGTCGGCCAGTGCGCCAGGTCCGGCACGTTCCGTGCGCGCGCGCAGCGCTCGATCGGCCAGTCGCCGGTGTCGGGCTCGAGCACGAAGACCTCGTCACAGCCCATCTGGTTCAGCCACGAGGCGGTCATCACCGAGCGCACGCGCTCCGGGTCGACGAGCACGATGCGGGCGTTTCTTACGCCGACGTGCTCGTCGGTCGCCTGCACCAGCTGGCCGCCGGGCGCATGGCGCGCGCCCTCGAGATGGTCCGCTTCGAACTCCTCGCGCGTGCGCACGTCGAAAAGGTAAGTGGTGCGCGTGGCGTCTCCGAGCCACGCGCGCACCTGCGGCGCGTGCGCGAACTTGACCTGGAAGCGCCGGGCGACCGCGTCTGCCGCCTCGCGCGCGTTGCGTCGCCCCTCGGCGCTCGGCGCGGGCGCGACGCGCGCCGAGCCCCGCTCGCACTCGAAGCCCGCGAGCTCCCAGCCCATGGTGCCGTCCTTCAGCGCCACCACGTCCTTCCAGCCCGCGTTCCTGAGCGACTGGCAGCCGATGATGCTCCTCGTGCGGCCGGCGCAGTTCACCACCACCAGCGTGTCCGCATCCGCGAGCGCGGGCGTGCGGTAGACGAGCTCGGCCCCGGGCACGTCGATGCCGCCGGGGATGTTCATGCGGTGGTATTCCTCCCAGGGCCGCGAGTCGAGGATCACGAGCTTGCGGCCCGAGTCCCGCAGGCGCTGCAGCTCCGCGGGCGGGATGCGCGGCGTCTCGTAGTGGTGCTCGACGAACTCGCCGAACGCTTTCGAGGGGACGTTCACGCCGCTGAACAGCTCGCCACCGGTGGCCTGCCAGGCCGCACAACCGCCCTCGAGGATGTCGATATCCGTGTAGCCGAGCTGCGCGAGCCTTGCCCTGGCACGCTCCACCAGGCCCTCGTCACCCCCATCGAGAAGCACGAGCGGCGCGCTCTTGCGCGGCACCAGATCGAACACCGTCAGCTCGAGGCGCGACAGCGGCAGGGCGCAGGCGAAGAACGGATGGCCCTGCGTGTGCACGCCCTGCTCGCGCACGTCGAGCAGCGCGAGCTCTTTGCGCGCCAGCAGGCGCTCGCGCAGCGCCGCCGGCGTCATACGCGCGCGTCGCGGATGTCCGAGTGCGCCGGGAAGACGTCCCAGCGCGCTTCCTTTTCCTTGTAAAACTCGCGCCGGTGCAGCTGCTCGAGGGCGAGGCCGTACATGTGGAAATTGAGCAGCGGCGCGTCGATGTGGATCGAGTGCAGGTCTTCGGGCATGAAGGCGACGCCCGTGCCCTGGCGCACCAGCGCTCGGCCCTTCTCGCGCACGCCGCCCTCGGCGCTGCGGTCGTAGAAGCGGTTGTGCTCTTCGCCGGTGACGCCCACGATCACCGCCCAGGTGGTGTGATTGTGCGCGGGCGTGCCGTAGCCGCCGAGCGACGCGTTGGCGTAGAGTGCGAAGCGATGGTCGGGATCCTCCGACAGCCGGTACAGGCAGGAGCGCAGCTTCTGCCTGGCCTCGGGGGGCGGGTAGTCCTGCGGGTCGAAGAGGTCGGTGCGCGCGGCAAGGCGGATGAGGCGCGACTTGATTTTCTCCAGGCTGGCGGCGTTCACACCCTCGACGCGCTCGATGTCGCGGATATCGGCGACGGCGGCGGCGATCTCCTGGCGGCGCTCTGCGGTGCGGTCCATGGACAAAATCTTATCAGTCCCGCACGCGAGCGCGTAGCGCCTTGATGCGTCCCCGGCGCTGTTTCGCTTCGATGCGGCGCTCCTTGGCGGCCCGGGTCGGCCGGGTGGGGCGCCGCCTTTTCGGCACGAAGGCGGCGGCCTCGACCAGCGCCTGCAGCCGCGCGAGCGCCTCAGCGCGGTTCAGGTCGAGGCTGCGGTGCTGCTGCGCCTTGATCACCACGACGCCGGTGCGCGTAATGCGCTTGTCGCCGCGGTGCAGCAGCCGGTGCTTGACGTCCTCGGGCAGCGACGAGGCGTGGATGTCGAAGCGCAGGTGCACCGCGTTCGACACCTTGTTGACGTTCTGGCCGCCCGCGCCCTGCGCGCGCACGGCAGTGAACTCGATTTCGTGCTCGGGGATGGCTGGCGCCGGCCCCGCCATGCGCCTCAGCGCTTTCTGAACATCGGGCGCCGCTGCGGCATGGCGACCGGGTTTTCGTCCTTGTGGCGGAAACTGATGCGACCCCGCGTCAGGTCGTAGGGGGACATTTCCATCGTCACGCGATCGCCCGCGAGAATGCGGATGCGGTTCTTGCGCACCTTGCCGCCCGCGTAAGCGAGCACCTGCGCGCCGTTGGTGAGCTCGACGCGGAACTGCGTGCTGGGCAGCACTTCCTGCACCACCCCTTCCATTTCCAGCATTTCTTCCTTGGCCATGACTCCAATCCAAATATTGCGAGGCCGGCAGTATGACGCCCAACGCCCGGGCGAACAAGGAGAATCTGGCTTCCTATGGCGCGCGCTGCGCGACCAGGAACAGCCTGCGGAAGGGGAACAGCGTGCGCCCGTCCGCTTCCGGCGGGTACCAGCCCAGCACTCGCGCGCGGTAGGCCGCTTCGAACGCGCCGCGCTCGCCCTCCGGCAATGCGTCGAGAAACTGCTTCAGCCAGGTGCCCTTGGTGTACTCGGCCACCGGGTTGTCGCCCGCGAGCACCTGCAGATACTCGGTCTCCCAGACCTGCAGCCCGGCGCAGCGCGGCTCGAGCAGCCGCCAGTAGAAGCCCGGCGCCGCCACCGGCTCGCGGCGCAGAAGTGGCTCGAGCCGCGCCCGCCACGACCCCTGCTCGACGGTCGCCGCAATCGAGGTATGCGAGGGCGCGTTGAAATTGCGCGGCATCTGCACCGCGAGCCAGCCGCCCGGCGCCACCGCCTCGAGCAGCGCCGGAAACAGCCGCTCGTGGCCGTCGAGCCAGTGCAGCGCCGCGTTGCTGAAGAGCACGTCCACGGGCCGCGCCGGGCGCCACGCGCCGATGTCGGCCTGCTCGAACTGCGCCCGCGGATGCGCGGCGCGGGCGCGGGCGAGCATCTCGGGCGAACCGTCCACGCCGATCAGCTTCGCGGCCGGCCAGCGCGCCGCCAGGACCGGCGCCAGGCTGCCCGCGCCGCAGCCCAGGTCGACCACCGTACCCGGCGCCGCCGCCGGACTGCGCGCGAGCAAGTCCACCGCGGGCCGCATGCGCTCGCCGGCGAACTTCAGGTATTGCGCGGGATCCCAGCTCATGTGCTGACGCGGTTGCGGCCGCCCTTCTTCGCGCGGTAGAGCGCCTCGTCGGCCGCCTTCAGCACCTGCGCCGGCGGCTGGCGCTCGACCTCGGGCTCGGCGGCGCCCATCGACACGGTCACCGACAGGAGCTTGGTCGGCGCGGCGTCGCCGCGCCGGCGGATGCCCGCCTCTTCGCCCCGCGGCCGCTCTTCGCTGCGCACCGCCATCCGGTAGCGCTCGACGGTCGCGCGCGTGCGCTCGAGGTAGGGCAGCGCTTCCTTCAGGCTGCGCCCGGGAAACAGCACGCTGAACTCCTCGCCGCCGTAGCGAAAGGCCATGCCGCCGCCGCCGACTTCCGCGAGGCGCGCCGCGACCAGCTTCAGCACCTGGTCGCCGATGTCGTGGCCGTGCGTGTCGTTGAATTTCTTGAAATGGTCGACGTCGATCATGGCGAGCGTGTAGTGCGGGCCGAGGGCCCGCAGCTGCTCCTCCAGCGCGCGCCGCCCGGGCAGCGCCGTCAGCTCGTCGCGAAACGCCAGGCGGTGCGACTCCTGCACGAACGCGACCAGCACCACCCCGCCGGCGGCCAACAGGAAGGCGCCGAACACCACGGGCGCGGTGGCCCACTCGGCGGCGATGAAGAAGGCGACGAGCGCCGCGGCGAGCCCGAGATCGAGCGGCGTGTGCTTCGGCCAGGCACGCCACACCGCGGCGACGAACGCGGCGCCGAACAGGATGCGGCCGGCGAGCGGCGTCGGCGGCGAGCGGAATATCCAGTGCTCGAGCACGCCCTGCCACGCGAGGCCGGAGAGCTCGCTGCGGCCGGCGGCGGCGATCCACAGGATGAGCAGCGCCTCGGCGCCGAGCAGCACGAGCCAGCGGTAGCTGCCGTGGTAGGCGACGCCGCGCTCGGGCAGCGCCATGGCGACGAGCGCGTTCAGGGGCACGAGCACCACGAGCGCCGTATAGACGGCCTTCTCGGCGAAGCCCCCCAGCCCCTGCGCGTAGTGGTAGCCCGCGTACGCGGCGAGCAGGGAGGCGAGCAGCACGAGCGCGCGCCCGCGATTGAAGCGCAGCGCGAAAGCGACGCCGAGGACGAGGACCGCGTAGGGGCCGAGCGTGCGCAGGCCCTCGAGCGAAGGCGGCAGGGTCGGGCCGGTCCACACCGCGAGCGCGGCGACCGCGAGAACCGCCGCGGGCGCGATTGCCGGACGCAGTTCGCTAGGACCCAATGCGATCCGGCCTGAAACCCACGTCGCAAACCTTGCCGCGCTGGGCGCGCTTGCCCAGGTGCTCGGCAAGCTGCTTGGCGTCGAGCGTCGCTTCGGCGCGGTTCTTGCGCCGGATGCCCGAGACGAGGAGCGACTTCCCGTCGGTGACCGCGACCGAGGCGAGCGTCACGCCTTCGGGCAGCGCGATGAGTTGCACGCCGACGCCGCCGTTCGGGCGCACCGGCACGTCCTCGAGCGCAAAGAGGAGCAGGCGTGCGTCCGAGGAGAGCGCCGCCACGACTGCGCCCGCGCTGAACGGCGCGGGCGCGCGCGCCTGCTCGCCCTCGCCTACGGCCATGAAGTCCTTGCCGTGGCGCGTGCGCGCCACCAGGTCGCCCAGCTTGCACACGAAGCCCAGGCCGGCGCTGGAGCTCATCAGCAGCTTCTGCGCGGGATCGCCCGTGCCCATCCACACGATGTCGTCGGAGGAGGAGTGCACGAGCGTATTCACCGGCGCGCCGTCGCCGCGGCCGGTGGGCAGCGCGGCGGCCTCCAGCGTGAAGGTCTTGCCCGACTCGGCGAGCACGATCACCGCGTCGGTGGTCTTGCACTCCAGCGTCTGCCGCAGCCCGTCGCCGTCCTTGAAGGCGAGCGTGCTGACGTCCAGGGCGTGGCCGGTGCGCGCGCGCATCCAGCCCTTCTTCGACAGGACGACCGTGAGCGGCTCCTCGAGCACCGTGCGCTCGACCTGCGCGCGCTCCCCGGCCTTGATGAGGGTGCGCCGCGCGTCGCCGTATTTCTTCGCGTCGTCCTCCAGCTCGCGCACCACGAGCTTCTTCAGCGCGTTGTCGTTGCCGAGGATCGACTTCAGGTCCTTGCGCTCGGCTGCGAGCGACTTCCTTTCGTCGTGCAGCTTCACGCCGTCGAGCCGGGTGAGCTGCCCGAGCCGGATGTTGACGATGTCATCGGCCTGGCGCTCGCTGAACTTCCACTTCGCAATCATTCTGCGCTTCGCCTCGGCCGGGTCCTCGGCCGCGCGGATCAGCTTGATGATCTCGTCGATCCGCACGTAGGCGAGGAGCCGCCCGAGCACGATGTGCAGCCGCTCCTCGCACTTGTCCAGGCGGTACCCGGTGCGCCGGCGCACCGTCTGCAGCCGCCACGAGCCCCACTCGCGCAGGATCTCGGCGAGGCCCTTGGTTTGCGGCAGCCCGTCGAGGCCGAGCCAGGTGAGGTTCACCGCGTAACGCGTTTCCAGGGAGGTCCGCGCGAGCAGGAACGCGATCAGCTCTTCCGGCTTCTGGCGCGAAGACCGCGGCTCGATCACCAGGCGCAGCTTCGACCTGCGGTCGCTCTCGTCGCGCACCCCGCCCTGGTCGATCTGGTCGAGGAGGTACTGCCTGAGGCGCTTTTGCTCCTGCGAGACTTCCCTCCTTCCCAGCCCCGGCCTGGGGTTCGCCAGGGCCTCGATTTCCTCCATCACCTGCCTCACGGAGACCCCGTGCGGCAGCTCCGTGACGACCAGGCGCCACTGGCCGCGTGCGAGCTGCTCGATTTCCCATCTGCACTTGACGAGCAGCGAGCCACGTCCCGTTGCATAGGCCTGGCGGATCTCCTCGGCGGGGGAGATCACCTGGCCGCCGCCGGGAAAGTCGGGCCCGGGCAGCATCTCGAGGAGCTCGGCGAGCGTCGCGCGCGGGTGCCGGATGACGTGCGCGGCGGCGGCGGCGACTTCCTTCAGGTTGTGCGGCGGAATGCGCGTGGAGAAGCCGACCGGGATGCCGAACGAGCCGTTCAGCAGGCCGAAGGGCAGGCGCGCGGGCAGCAGCAGCGGCTCGTCGAACTTGCCGTCGTAGTTCTTCGCGAAATCGACCGTCCCTTCGCCGATCTCGGCGAGCATCAGCTCGGCGTAGCGTGACAGCTTCGCCTCGGTGTAGCGGTAGGCCGCGGCCGAATCGCCGTCGCGCGAGCCGAAATTGCCCTGGCCGTCGATGAGCGGGTAGCGCATGGAGAAGGGCTGCGCGAGGTGCACCAGCGCCTCGTAGGTCGAGGCGTCGCCGTGCGGGTGGTACTTGCCGAGCACCTCGCCGACGTAGCGCGCGCATTTCGCGAACCCCTGCGCGCCGGCATCGCCCATCGCATAGAGGATGCGGCGCTGCACCGGCTTCAGGCCGTCGGCGATCTCGGGCAGCGCGCGCGCCTTGACCGTGGACACGGCGTAGCCGAGGTAGGCCTGCGAAGCGTGGCGCTCGATCGGCGCCGCGTCGTCGCCGTTCTCGGGCGTGAACAGGTCGGGGGTCCGGGTATCCATCATCCGTCAAACAGATCGCGCTGCCGGTCGGCCAGGGCGACGGCGAGCTCCACCGCCTTTTTCGCCTTCTCCAGATCATCGCTCGCGCCCGCCCTGCCCGCGGCCTCCCAGGTGTAGCGGCCCTGCGCGGCGAGCGTCACCTTGCCGAGCTTCTGCCTGCCAAGCCAGAGGACGTGGCCCCTGTAGGCCCGCTCCCAGAATGGTTTTAGTTTCTTCCGGGGCATTGGCTTAAGTAGGGACAGTCCCCATTTTTCGGAAAGCGAAAAAATGGGGACAGTCCCTAGACATCGGCCTCCACGCTCTTCCAGTGCTCGCGCATCCAGTTGCGCCGGCCCTCGGCTTCGCCCGAGTCCATCAGCAGCTCGAAGGTCTGGCGCGCCTTCTTCAGCTGGCCGGCGTCGAGCTGCATGCGCACGAGCCGGCGCGTGTCAGGGTTCATCGTCGTCTCCCAGAGCTGCTCGGGGCTCATCTCGCCCAGGCCCTTGAAGCGCGAAATCTCCCACGAGTCCTCCTTCACCTTCTCCTTCCGCAGCGCGGCGAGCGTCTCCTCGAGCTCGTCCTCGTCCAGGCAGTACAGGCGCCGTGCCGGCTTGCCCTTGCCCTGCGCCGGCACCTCGACCTTGAACAGCGGCGGCTGCGCCACGTACACGTGCCCCGCCTGCACCAGCTTCGGCGCGTGCATGAAGAAGAAAGTGAGCAGCAGCGCCTGGATGTGCCCGCCGTCCACGTCGGCGTCGGTCATCAGGATGACCTTGCCGTAGCGCAGGCCCGAGAGGTCGGCGGGGTCGTCGGCACCATGCGGGTCGACGCCGATCGCCGTGGCGATCGCCTGCAGCTCCTTGTTGGCGAGCACGGTACGCGAATCCTTCGACATGGTGTTCAGCACCTTGCCGCGCAGCGGCAGGAGCGCCTGCGCTTCCTTGTCGCGCGCCTCCTTCGCCGAGCCGCCCGCCGAGTCGCCTTCGACGAGGAAGAGCTCGTTGCGCGTGACGTCCCCGGAAGCGCAGTCGACGAGCTTGCCGGGCAGCGTGGCGATGCCGGAGGATTTCTTGCGCTCCACCTTCTTGCCCTTCGCCAGCCGCGCCATGGCCTGCTCGACGGCGAGCTCGGCGATCTTCCTGCCCTCCTCCGGGTGCTCGCTCAGCCACAACTCGAATGCGTCCTTCACGCACAGCTCGAGCAGCCGCGCCGCGTGCCGCGTGGTGAGCTTCTCCTTGGTCTGGCCGTGAAACTGCGTGCGCACGATGCGCGCGGAGAGCGTGAAGCAGGCGCGCGCCCACAGGTCGTCAGCGATCAGCTTCACGCCCTTCGGCGCGAGCGCGCGCGCCTCCATGAAAGCGCCGAGCGCATCGAACACGCCCGCGCGGAAACCCGCCTCGTGCGTGCCGCCCGAGCGCGTCGGGATGAGGTTGACGTGGCTGTCGGCGAACACCTCGCCTTCGGCCACCCAGCCCACGGCCCAGGCCGCGCCTTCGCCGGGCTCGATGTCCGGGAGGTTGGTGTCGTTGAAATACCTCTCGCCGGAAAAGAGGGGCGCCACGAGCTCGCGCCCGGCGAGCATGAAGTCGAAGTACTGCGCCATGCCGCGCTCGTACCGCCAGCTCTTCGTCTCCTTGCCTTCGATCTCGAGCACGGTGGTGAGGCCGGCAAGGAGGTACGCCTTCGAGCGCACCAGATGCTCGAGCTCGGCCAGCGGAATGCCCGGCGCATCGAAGTACTGCGGGTCGGGCCAGAGGCGCACCACGGTGCCCGTGCGCCGCTCCTTGATGCGCTCGCTTCTCAGCTTCTGCTTCAGCTCGCCGCCCTCGAACGCGACCGTATGCTTCTGCCCGTCGCGATAGACGGTCACCTCGAGGCGCTTCGACAAGGCGTTGGAGACCGCCACGCCGACGCCGTGCAGGCCGCCGGAGATGTGGTACACGCCCGCGCCCGAGCGCGAGAACTTGCCGCCCGCGTGCAGCATGCCGAAGGCGACCTCCACCGCCGGCCGTTTCTCCACCGGATGCATGTCCACCGGGATGCCGCGGCCCTCGTCCTCGACTTCGACCGAGCCGTCCCTGAACACGCGCACGCTGATCCGCTTGCCGTGGCCGGCGAGCGCCTCATCGACCGCGTTGTCGATCGCCTCCTGCACGACGTGCAGCGGGTGCACGGTGTGCGTGTACATGCCCGGCATGCGGCGCACGGGCTCCAGGCCCTTCAGGGCCTGGATGGCGGAGGCGTCGTAGGCGGGCTGCTTGGCCACTTATCTTGTGGTGGATGTCGTCTTGTGCACTACCTATTGTATCGCTGGCGCATCTGCGCTGCCGACGTGCGTCCGGGCGCGTGCACCGCGACGCCGGCGGACGTCGCGGCCGCCGCGAGATCCTTGTCCAGCGTGATCAGGGCCGCGCCCTGGCGCGCCGCGAGGTCCAGATACGCGGCGTCGTAGGTGCTCAGCGCGTGGCGCTCGGCGAGATCGCTGATCGCGCGCAGCTCGGGCACCGCGGCGTCCACGCGCAGCCGCAGCCGCGCCGCCTCGTCGAGCACCTGCAGCCGCTCGTCGCGCGTCAGCCGTCGCCGGCGCTCGGCGACCAGCAGGGCATTGGGAAACTCCAGGCGCCACACCGCGGGCACCCAGCATTCCTCGAGGGCGACGAGATCGAGCGCCGCCTCGGTGAAGGCCGTTCTCTCGTCGGGGAAGAACCAGGACAGGGCGATCGAGCAGTCGAGCACCAGCGCCATCAGTAACGGCGCCCCGCCTTGATCAGCTCCGCGATCGTGGTGCCGGGCCCGGCGCGCCTGCCGCGGCCGACGCGATTGCGCTTGATGTCCTCTACGACCTGGCGCACCTGCGCGGCGCCTTCCTCGGAGCGGGCGGGGACGAGGCGCGCCACTGCCTTGCCTCTGCGCGTGATGATCACCACTTCGCCGTCCTCGACCTTGTCGAGCAGCTCGGCAAGCTTGGTCTTCGCCTCGAACGACCCGACAGTGATCATGCTCCAATCCAACTAGACAACCAGTTGTCAGGGTACCATTGCCGTCAGCTAAGGCGCAAGCGCCTCGATCCGATCCCAGTCCACGCGCTTAGCCAAGTCCGGCTCCGCCGGCAGATCGATCCTGCCGCCGCGGATCTCGGGCAGCACGCTGACGACCTGTTCCGTCATCGTGAGAAAGAACGTCTGCTCCGCCGCCATCGGGCCCGGCTGCTGCAGATTGATCAGCGTCCCGAGGGCGCTCTCGGCGTACAAGCCCACGGCGGTGCGCGCGCCACGCTGCAGCGCGAGCGCGGCGATGGCTCGCGTCTCGGCCAGGCCCACGCGCCCGGGCTTGGCCGACAGCGCCAGCGCGCCCCGCTCCAGGTAGAGCACCGCGTCTTCCTTCGATGCGCAGCTGCGGTCGACGAGGATGGGGATCGGGCTTGCCTTCTGCAGGGCCTCGAAGCCCGCATCGGGCCGGAGCGCGCACGGGTCTTCCGCCACCGTCACCCCCGACGCCGCGAGCGCCTGCACGTATTCAGCCGCGTCGGCCCGCTCGTACGCGCCGTTCGCATCGACGTACATCTCCACCCCATCGCCGATTGCGGCGCGGATCTCCGCCAGCGCCCTCAGGTCCACCTCCACGCCCTGGCCGCCTTTCACCTTCAGCACGCGAAAACCGTGTCGCGCGCACGCCTCGGCCGCCTCGGCCGCCATCTGCGCCGGCCTCTGCCGCGTCACGGTCCAGGCCACCTCGCGGGAGCGCCCCGCGTCCCAGAGCTGCCACAGCGGCTCGCGGGCGGCCGCCGCGCGCAGCGTCCAGCAGGCGCTCTCGATCATGCCCTTGGCGAGCCGGTTCTCGGGAATGCCCGCGAAGGCTCGCGCTACCGCCGCCTCCTCGCCCAGGTCGACGTCGCGCAGGCGCGGGATGAGAAAGTCCTCGAGCGCAGACCTGAGCGAACCCGGTGACACGCCGCTCCAGGTGTCCTTGAGCGTGCCTTCGGCGATGCCGCGCGCGCCGCCCGCCTCGAGAACGAGCAGCGCGAACAGGCCCGCGCCCTCGCGCGCGTTCGCCCACACCACCTCGCGCGCGTAAGGCAGCCGGTAAAAGTGCAGCGACCAGCGCTCGAGCTTCACTTGAGCTGATGCATCAGCGGCGCGCCGCGCGCGAGGCGGTCGAGGTTCTCCGCGATCTCGCCCCAGCGCCGCTCCACCATGCCGGTGGTCCACGCCGCGATGTGCGGCGTCATCCAAACGTTGTCGAGCTCGTGGAACGGGTATTTCGACGGCGCGACGGCGAGGTCGTCGTGGCGCGGGTACGCGTACCACACGTCCAGGGTCGCGCCGCGGATGCGCTTTTCCCTGAGCGCCGCCCACAGCGCGTCCTCGTCGACGATGTGGCCGCGTCCGACATTCACGAGCACCGCCGAGCGCTTCATCGCGGC
>CAZAEG010000293.1:0-8852 GCA_964484035.1 uncultured Enterobacteriaceae bacterium
CCTGATGTTCGGCGCGCAGTTCTCGCGCACCTTCCTCGACATGCGGCGCATGGCGCCGCGCGCCGACGCGGCGATGCTCGCGGTGGTCGCCGCGGGCGGCGCGCTCGCCGTGTTCTCGGGCACCGGCTGGGTGCTCGACTACGGCGGGGTGCTGCGCGCCATCTCGGTGCTCGGCTTCGCGGCAGCGGCGGTGGCCACCTATGCGGCCGTACGCGCGCTGGTCCTCGGCTACCGCCCGGCGCGCTATTTCCTGCTCGCCTGGGCGGCGCTGCTCGCTTTCATCGCCCTCGGGGCGCTGCGCAACTTCACGCTGGTGCCGACCAATTTCGCGACCATCTACGGCCTGCACATCGGCTTCGCCCTGGACGTGCTGCTGCTGTCGTTCGCGCTCGGCGACCGCATCAACCTGCTGCGCCGCGAGCGCACCTCCGCCGAGGCCGAGGCGCTCGCCGCGCAGCGCCTGCTGCTCGAGGCGACGCGCGAGAGCGAGCGCGAGCTGGAGCAGAGGATCGCCGAGCGCACTGCCGAGCTGAACAGCGTCAACGAGCGCCTGCGCGCGGAGGCGAGCGAGCGCGAGAGCCTGATGACGCAGCTCAGGGAGCAGGAGCAGCACCTGCGCTTCATGGCGCAGCACGACGCGCTCACCGGGCTGCCGAACCGCCTGTCGATGCAGCAGCGCCTGGCGCTCGCCATGGAGCTCGCCAAGAGGAACCGCAAGAAGCTGGCGGTGATGCTCGTCGACCTCGATGACTTCAAGACCATCAACGACACCCGCGGCCACCCCGCGGGCGATCAGGCGCTGGTGCAGCTTGCCGCGCGCCTGCGCACCAGCGTGCGCGGCTCGGACACCGTGGCGCGCTACGGCGGCGACGAGTTCGTGCTGCTCGCCGGGGAGCTCGACCGCGGCGAGGACGCCGCCATGATCGCGGAGAAGGTCGCCGACATGATCCAGGTGCCGCTCGCCATCCAGGGCGGGCCGGCGAAGGTGTCGTGCTCCATCGGCATCAGCGTCTACCCGGACGACGCGGAAACGAGCGAGGAGCTGATCGCGCTCGCCGACAAGGCGATGTACGCGTCGAAGTCGGAGAAGGACAGGCGCTACGCCTATTACGGCGTCCGCTGAGCGCTAGAACCCGGTCTTCGACTGCAGCGAGAACTGGTAGGACTTGACCCCGGGCTCGCGCTTGAGGGGAAACGCGATGTCCAGGTGCAGCGTCGAGCCGCTGGAGGAGCGCGCGCTGAGCAGGCGCAACCCGAAGCCGACGTCGGCCGGCCAATGACTGCTCGACGCGGTCTCGTACGGCCCGCCCCAGGCCCGGCCGAGGTCGTAGAACACCGCGCCACCGACGCGGATCAGCCGGAACGGGTACCAGTCCGAATAGAAGCGCCGCTCGGCGGTGAACAGCACGCGGCGCGCGCCCAGCTGGTAGTTGGTGGGATAGCCGCGCAAGGCGGTCTCGCCCCCCAGCGACAGGTACTGCGTGGCGTCGGAGAATTGTGTGGCATCGGCGGCGAGCGACACGTAGAACACCGTGCGGTCGCCGCGCCGCTTGTAGTAGCGCGCCGAGGCACTGAACTGCCCGCGATCGATGCGGCCGCCCACGTACTCCCCGGAAAGCGATGCCGAGGCCAGCAGGGTGCCGTCGGCCGCGACGCGCGTGCCCTTGCTCACGCCGCCCGCGTACTGCGATACCGCCTGCGTCGATCCGAGTCCGCGCACGGCACGGCCGAACTCCAGGCTGGCGTGCCAGCCGAGCAGGAGGTATTCGGGGCGCTCGATCTGGTTGAGGTTCTTGACCTCGCGGAATTCGTCCTGCACTGCCTCATAGCGCAGGAAGGGCACAACCAGGGTGCGGTCGGCGGGCAATTGCGCGGGTCCGGTGAGGCCGGGCTCCGAGGCGTACAGCTCGTCCGTGTAGCGCAGGCCGCCGCTCACGCGATGCACCCAGCCGCCGACCAGTCCCCGCGACCCGCCGAGCAGCGCATGCGCGCCCTTTTGCCGGCGCCGGTACTGCGCGGCGACGACGCCGCCGGCATAGCTCGAGACGACGCGGTCGTCCCGCGCCGCCGAGGCGCCCGCCGCCCAGCGGCTGTCGAGCGCGTAGAAGGGGCGATTGAGGCTGAAGGAACGCATCGAGCCTTCGTCGGAGCTCGACTGGCCGTAGGCCACGATCGTGTGGCCGTCGAACGCGTACGGGTATGAGAAGGTCACATTGAGGTTGTTGCGCGTGCCGCCCGCCGTGCTGACCTCGGAGCTGCTATCGCGCGTGATGCTGAAGCTCATGCCGGTGCCGAGGAGGTTCTCGTCGCGCAGGCTCACGGCGCCGCTGGTGGTGCCGCCCGCATACTTGACGCTCGCGCCGGGCTGCAGCGACCAGGTGTCGCGCGTGCGTACTTCGAGATCGACGATGCCGTCGCGCCACGCGACCGCCCGTATTTCAACATCGTACAGATACGGACTGGCGCGCAGCAGCCGCTCGGTCTCCTCGATCACGCGTGCCGACAGCCGCTCGCCGCTCGCGAACAGCAACTGCCGCTGGAGAGTGCCGGGACGCGTCTGGATGTGCAGCCAGTTGGCGGCGCGGAACAGCGCGTTGTTCTCCGCGGGATCGTCCAGATCGAAGATGTCGAGCGGCTTGATGCGGATCTCGCCGATGACTGCGCCGGCCGCCTCCAGCGCTGCGAGCGAAGGTAGGACATCGGCGCCCGGCTCGCTCTGTGCCGGCGCCGAGGGCGCGATCCCGGCAAGCAGCGCAAAGAGCAGCGCCCGCGCGCGCGTCAAGGAAGGCGTAGTCACGCGCCGCGGCGGTTAGCGCGCCAACTGCCGCGCGGCCCAGGCGAGATCGACGTTGCCGCCGGAGATCACCACGCCCACCTTCTTGCCTCTCGCATCGAGCTTTTTCTCCAGGAGCGCGCACGCTGCCAGCGCGCCGGTGGGCTCGACGACGATCTTCATACGTTCCCAGAGGAAGAACATTGACTTCAGCAGTTCGTCGTCGGTGACCGTGAGGAAGTCGTGGACGTTCTCGCGGATGATGGAAAAGGTGAGCTTGCCGAGGCACATGGTGCGTGCGCCGTCGGCGACGGTGTCGGGCAGCGCGATGGTCTCCAGTTTGCCCGAGCGGAAGGCGCGCAGGCCGTCGTCGCCCGCCGCGGGCTCGACGCCGATCACGCGGCAATCGGGCGACAGCTGCCGCGCCGCGATGGAGCAACCCGAGAGCAGTCCGCCGCCGCCGCAAGGCACCATGAGCAGATCGAGCGGCCCGGTGTCCTCGATCAACTCCTTCGCCGCCGTGCCCTGGCCGGCGACGATGTGCGGGTGGTCGAACGGCGGAATGACGGCGAGGCCGCGCGCCGCGGCAAGCTGCTCCGCGATTTTCGCGCGGTCCTCGTTGCTCGCGTCGTAGAGGACCACCTCGGCACCGTAGCCGCGCGTCGCGTCCAGCTTCACCTTCGGCGCGTCGGTGGGCATGACGATGGTCGCCGGCACCCCGAGCAATCTTCCCGCAAGCGCCACCGCCTGCGCGTGGTTGCCGGAAGAGAAGGCCACCACGCCCTTGCGCTTCTGTTCGGGAGCGAGCTGCGACAGCGCGTTGTAGGCGCCGCGGAACTTGAAGGCACCCATCCTCTGGAAGTTCTCGCACTTGAAGTGCACGCGCGCGCCGGTGAGCGCGTCGATGGTCGCCGAGGTGAGTACGGGCGTGCGCTTCGCTACCGCCCTGATGCGCTCGTGCGCCGTGGCTACGTCGGTGAACGTCAGCGCCATGACGCCAATGCCTGCACGGCGATGTCCCCGCCCCACTCCTGCAGGAAGTGCCCGCCCTCGGCGTGCACGTAGGGCTCGGGGCAGTTGCGGATGATCTTTCGCAGTGCTTGCATCACCGGCGGGCCGAGCACCGGGTCCTTGGCGCCGATCGCCATGAAGGCGTCGCCCTCCCAGGCGCGCTGCCACCAGTCGCGCGCCTGGCGCGAAAGCGCCGCGCCCGGCGCATCGGGCCGGTCGGGCACCAGCTGCGGAAAGCGCCGCACGCCGGCCTTGGCCGTTGCATCGGGAAACGGCGCCTCGTAGGCGGCAGCCTCCTGTGGCGTGAGATGCGGGCAGGTGCGCTGCATGAGCTTCGCGCAATCGAGAGCCGGGTTCTTCGCCACGTACGCGCGCCAGGCGATGAAGCCCTCCGTCAAGGGCGCATCGCCGGTGCCGAGCGCCGTATTCATGACGAGCAGCCGCTCGAACCTTTCCGGCATCTCCATCGGCAGCGTCAGCCCGAGGAGCCCGCCCCAGTCCTGCACCACCAGCGTGATGTTCCTGAGCTGCTGCCGCTCGATGAACTCGAGGAGAAACGCGCGGTGCATGTCGAAGCTGTAGTAGGCGTCGTCCTCGGGCTTGTCCGAGCGCCCGAAGCCGACGAAGTCGGGCGCCACGACGCGCGCTCCCGAGGCGACGAAGAGCGGGATCATGCGCCGGTAGAGGTAGGCCCAGGTCGGCTCGCCGTGCAGGCAGAGGAAGGTACGCTCGCCTTTGCCTTCGTCCACGTAATGCGTGCGCAGTCCGCGCCATTCCGCGTATTGCGGCGGGTAGGGAAAGCCGGGGAGGGCCGCGAAACGCCCCTCGGGGGTGCGCATGGGCCGGATTGTAGAATGACCCGCATGGACTATTCCAAGTACCAGGACCTTCACTGCCGGATCATCGAGCCCGGCATCCTCGAGATTGTGATGGGCGAGGAGGGCAAGCTTTCCACCGCCGGGCACCGGCTGCACGGCGAGCTCGCCGAGATCTGGCGCGACGTCGACCGCGACCCCGAGGTGCGCGTCGCCATTCTGCGCGGCGCGGGCAAGGGCTTCTCCGCGGGTGGGGACTTCGGCCTGATCGAGGACATGATCGAGGATTTCGACACGCGCGCGCGCGTCTGGCGCGAGGCGCGCGACCTCGTCTACAACCTCATCAACTGCTCGAAGATCGTGGTCTCCGCGATGCACGGGCCGGCGGTGGGCGCGGGGCTGGTGGCGGGACTGCTCGCCGACATCTCCATCGCGGCGAAGAACGCGCGCATCATCGACGGCCACACGCGCCTCGGCGTCGCCGCGGGCGATCACGCGGCGATCGTGTGGCCGCTGCTGTGCGGCATGGCGAAGGCGAAGTACTACCTGCTGACCTGCGAGCAGGTCTCGGGCGAGGAGGCCGAGCGCATCGGCCTCGTATCGCTCGCCTGCGAGGAAGCCGAGTTGCAGGCGAAGGCGCTGGACGTGGCGCGCAAGCTCGCCGCCGGCGCGCAGACGGCGCTGCGCTGGACCAAGTACAGCCTGAACAACTGGCTGCGCATGGCCGGCCCCACGCTCGATACGTCGATGGCGCTGGAGATGCTGGGGTTCACCGGCCCCGAGGTGCGCGAGGGTGCCGCCTCGCACCGCGAGAAGCGCAAGCCTGTCTTCCCGCCTCCGCCGCGGGACTTCTAGCTAGCCGACGGCGCGCACAGGCGCTCGAGGTCGCGCGCCACCACGGCCGGATCGGGCGGGACGCGGCCCTGCGTGGTGAGCAGGACGCGCACCGGAAGGTCGATGAGCGTGGGCTCCGGATGGTCGCGCAGGTGCGCGGCGTTCTGCAGCATCGGCAGGATGTGCTGCGTCTTCGTGCCGGCCATGGCGCTTTCCACGCCCTGGATGATCGTGTGCTGGGCGCGGGCAATGCCGATGAGCAGTTCGGCGAGCTGTTGCGCGGAAATTTCCATGCGTGTCTCCCCGTGAGCGGAATTTGCGCCGATGTTAGCATCGCCCCGTGTCCCTGTTTTCGGGTAAACGGCCGCGCAACCTGGGGGTAAACGACGGCAGGCTCGCGAGCTGCGGCCGGCGGCTGAACTGCGTCTCCAGCCAGGCCGATCCGGGCGATGCGCAGCGCTACGTGGCGCCTATTCGGGCAAAGGGCGCTGCGGCCGAGGCGGTCGCCGCGGCGCGACGCGCCGTCGAATCGATGGCGCGCGCGCGCGTGGTGCGCGCGGAGGGTAACTACCTGCATGCCGAGTTCAGCTCGAAGCTGATGGGCTACGTCGACGACGTCGAGTTCACGTTCGACGCCAGCGCCGGGCTTCTGCACGTGCGCTCGGCCTCCCGCCTGGGGCGGCGCGACTTCAACGTGAACCGGGAACGGGTGGAAGCGCTCCGCGCGAGACTAGAATAGCCGCGCGCGCATCCGCGCATCGGAGGTGCCCGATGTCCGCCGTCTCCCGCATCCTGCTGCTTGCTCTCGCCTGCGCCGCGGGCCCGGCGCTCTCCCAGGACAGATCGGCCGCGGACGCCGCGGCCACGCTCTCGGCGGTAGTGCGCGTGCAATCGCGCATCCTGCCCGACGCGCGTACCGCGCCGACGCTCGGCGCGCGGCGCGAAGGCTCCGGCGTCCTGGTGCGCGACGGCTACGTCCTCACCATCGGCTATCTCGTGATCGAGGCCGAAGCCATCGAGGTCACCGCGGGCGACGGCAAGTCGGTGCCGGCGACGCTTGCCGCGTACGATCACGCCACCGGCTTCGGGTTGCTGAAGCTCGTGGCGCCGCTCGCGGGCACGCCGCTGCCGCTCGGCGATTCCACCCTGCTTGCCGAGCGCGATGCCGCGATGGTGGTCGGCTACGGCGGAGGCGAGGCGCTGAGCCTCGTCACCGTCGTTTCGCGGCGGCCTTTCTCGGGCAGCTGGGAGTATTTGCTCGACGCCGCGATCTTCACCTATCCGGCGGTGCCGAACTGGTCAGGCGCGGCGCTGCTCAGCGCGCGCGGCGAGCTGCTCGGCGTCGGCTCCCTTATCGTGCCCGACGCGGGCGGTGCCGGCACGCCCTCGCCCGGCAACCTGTTCGTGCCGATCGAGCTCGCCAGGCCGATCCTCGAGGACCTGATCGCGCACGGGCGCGCCCCCGGGCCGCGGCGCCCCTGGCTCGGTGTGTACACCGAGGAGCTGCGCGGTCGGCTGTTCGTGTCGCGCGTGGCGCGCGAGGGCCCGGCCGAGCGCGCCGGCCTGACGAGCGGCGACATCGTCATCGGCGTCGGCGGCGAGGAGGTGGCCTCGCTCGCAGATTTCTACCGCAAGGTCTGGGCGCGGGGTGCAGCGGGCGTCGAGGTTCCGCTGCGCGTGCTGCAGGGCGTGGAAGTGAAGGATCTCAGCGTGCGCTCCATCGACCGCCTGGAGTACTTCCGGCGCAAGCCCAGCTACTGAGCCGCCGGCACCGGCGGTGCGCGCCGCAGGAGGCCGTCCTGCCCGGCGCTGACCAGGAGCAGCGCGTGGCGCGCGTTCATCTGCATGGCGTCGAGATACAGGTTCTGTCCGCCGAAATGGCGCCCGGCGTACTCGTACGCGCGCGCCAGCTGCAGATCGAGGCGGCGGACCGCGCCTGCATGAAAGGCGTGCGTGCGGCGCACGAGCTCGCTCGCCGAGCGGAACAGCCGCCCGGCGATGCCGCCGGCGACCAGCTCCGCGTACAGCCGGTCGCGGCGCTTCTCCAGGTAGCAGCGGTCCGCCATTTGCGCGATCAGGTCGGCCGTGCCGAGCATCTGCCCGATGCGCCGCGGCAGAACGCCGTCGATTCGGATTTCTTCCGTGGAACGCTCGTGGCCGGTGTAGTGCACCATGGCCGCGCCGGCGGGCGCGTAGCGCGCCAAGCCGACGCCGTGCAGGTACTGGCGCAGGAGCTGAGCGCTGCGGCCCACGCGCGTGAGCGTGTACTCGGCGCCGTGGCCGTGGCGGCGGTCGCTGCGCCGCCGCAGGTAGCCGACGTCATGGAACAGGGCGCCGATGACGCCTACGCTGTAAAGGGTCGGCGACAGGCGCGCGCTTCCCGCGCGGCTGCGCTCGTAGCCATCCATGAGCCGCGCCATGGCAAGCGTGACCTCCAGCATGTGCTGGGTGTCGTGGAACTGCGTGTCGCAGGCGTGAAAGGCGGGGTGGCGGCCGTGGTACAGGCGCAGCACGTGGTCGAAGGCGCGCCGGATCGAACTGCCCGCGGCGCGGGGATACAGGCCATGGAACAGCTGCAGCACTTCCGCGCTCACGGCCGCGGCGTCCGTGGTGCGGACGCGGTCGGTAACGTCGTGATCGTTGCGGCGCATGCTCGTCCGGACCCCCTATGCGCTCACGCGCAGAGGCGCTAGGATGCTGAACACTCGCCCATGGATGCGGTGAACTTTTTCACGACCTGCCGGGGGCTTCCGCAATTAATTGTGTTGGTGCGGCGCCGCCTGGAGGCGGGACGCGCGACTTGAGCAACCAGCCGCTCACGGCGCAGGAGCGCGCGCAGATCGAGGCGCGCATCCTCGCCCTCGAAACCGAGCACCACGATCTCGACGACGTCATCGACCGGCTGGCCGACGACCCCGCGCAGGACCAGCTGCAGCTGCGGCGCCTGAAGAAGAAGAAGCTCCTGCTGAAAGACCTGATCGCGCGTCTGCGCGACCAGCTGATCCCCGACATCATCGCTTGATCGCCCTCGTGCAGCGCGTCGCCGAGGCCCACGCCGCCGCCGGCGGGGAGCCTCTCGGCGCCATCGGCCGAGGCGTGCTGGCGCTCGTCGGCGTCGAGCGCGGCGACACCGAGCGCGAGGCGCTGCGCCTCGCCGAGCGCGTGCTCGGCTATCGCATCTTTGCCGACGCCGAAGGGCGCATGAACCGCTCGCTCGCCGAGGTCGCCGGCGGGCTGCTCGCGGTGCCGCAATTCACGCTGGCCGCCGACACGAAGAGCGGCACGCGCCCGGGCTTCTCCAGCGCCGCGACACCAGAGGAAGGCGAGCGCTTGTTCAAGCTTTTCGTGCAGGCCTGCCGCGAGCGCCATGCCGAGGTGGCGAGCGGCCGCTTCGGTGCCGACATGCAGGTCAGCCTCGT
>CAZAEG010000294.1:0-4602 GCA_964484035.1 uncultured Enterobacteriaceae bacterium
GCGCGCGAGAAGACCTGGCAGGCATTGCCCGAGCTGAAGAGCGCAAGCGCGCCGCTCGGCACCTTCTTCGGCGCGCAGACGCACGACGTTTTCATCGCGCGCACCGGCTACACCGGCGAGGACGGCTTCGAGCTGCTGGTCCCGGCGCCGCGAGCCGTGGCGACCTGGAGCAGCCTCGCCGGCGCGGGCGTGCGCCCGTGCGGGCTCGGCGCGCGCGACACGCTGCGCCTGGAAGCCGGCATGAACCTCTACGGCCAGGACATGGACGAGTCGGTGACGCCGCTCGAATCGGGACTCGCCTGGAGCGTCGTGCTCGAGGGCGCGCGCGATTTCGTCGGCAAGACGGCGCTGCTCGCGCAACAGCCCGCGCGCGTGCTCACCGGCCTCGTGCTGTCCGGCGGCGGCGTGCTGCGCGGCCACCAGAAAGTGCACACCGCGCTCGGCGACGGCGAGATCACGAGCGGCGGCTTCGCGCCCACGCTCGGCAAGTCGATCGCCCTCGCCCGCCTTCCTGCCGGAACCGCGCCGGGCACTACGGTGCAGGTGCAGGTGCGCGAGCGCAAGCTCGACGCGCGGGTGGTCCGGCCGCCGTTCGTGCGCCACGGCAAGTCCCTCCTTTCGAATTTCTGACGCGGAGCGTTCCATGAACCATCCCAAGGACCTGAAGTACACCGAGTCGCACGAGTGGGTTCGGGCCGAGAAAGACGGCACGCTCACCGTGGGCATCACAGATCACGCGCAGGACGCGCTCGGCGACCTGGTGTTCATCGAGCTGCCCGAACTCGGTCGCAAGCTGGCGGCCGAAGAGGCCTGCGCCGTGGTCGAGTCGGTGAAGGCCGCGTCCGACGTCTACGCGCCGGTCGCGGGCGAAGTGGTGGCGGTGAACGGCGCCGTAGCCGATGCCCCGGGCGAGCTGAACAAGGATCCCTACGCGTCGTGGCTGTTCCGCATCAGGCCTGCGGCCGGTTCCGAGCCCGCCGGGCTGCTCGACGCGGCGGCCTACGAGAAAGGCTTGTCCTGACATGAGCTTCGAGTCGCTCCTGCACCGCGACGCCTTCCACGCGCGCCATATCGGGCCGGACGCAGCCGAGCAGCAGGAGATGCTCGCCGCTCTCGGCGTCGCCTCGCGAGCCGAGCTGTTGGCGCAGGCGATGCCCGCCGCCATCCGCCAGCGTGAGCCGCTCGCGCTGCCCGGGCCACTGGATGAAGCCGAGGCGCTCGCCGAGCTGCGCGCCATCGCGGCGCAGAACCAGCTCTGGCGCACCTACATCGGCACCGGCTATCACGATTGCCACACGCCGCAGGTGATTCAGAGGAACGTGCTCGAAAACCCCGGCTGGTACACCGCATACACGCCCTACCAGGCCGAGATCTCGCAGGGCCGGCTCGAAGTGCTGCTCGCTTTCCAGCAGGTGGTGATCGACCTCACCGGGCTGCCGGTGGCGAACGCGTCGCTGCTCGACGAGGCGACCGCGGCCGGCGAGGCGATGACGCTGATCCGGCGCGCCTCCCGGTCGAAGGCGAGCGCCTTCTTCGTGGACGCGGCCTGCCACCCCCAGGTGATCGCGGTGGTCCGCACGCGCGCCCAGTGGCTCGGCATTCCGGTGGTGGTCGGCGATGCGGCGAGTGCGCTAGAGCCCGCGGCCGTGTTCGGCGCGCACCTGCAGTATCCCGACACTTTCGGCGCGGTGCGCGACTGGTCCGGGCTGATTGCGCGCGTGCATGAGAAGCAGGGCCTGGTGTCCATGGGTGCCGATCCGCTCGCGCTCGTGCTCCTCAAGCCGCCCGGCGCGCTCGGCGCCGACGTCGCGATCGGCTCGGCGCAGCGCTTCGGCGTGCCGCTCGGCTACGGCGGCCCGCACGCCGGGTTCATGGCGACGCGCGAGGCGCTCGTGCGCCAGATGCCGGGACGTATCATCGGCGTGAGCAAGGACGCGGCGGGCCGCACCGCCTACCGCATGGCGCTGCAGACGCGCGAGCAGCACATCCGGCGCGAAAAGGCGACCAGCAACATCTGCACCTCGCAGGTGCTGCTGGCGAACATCGCCGCGCTCTACGCCGCCTGGCACGGCGCACAGGGATTGCAGCGCATCGCGCTGCGCTGCCACGCGCTCGCGCGGCTGCTCGCGCAGGCGATGGCGCCTGAATCGAGCGCGTTCTTCGACACGCTGAGCTTTGCGGTGGGCCCCGCGCAGCGCGACATCCGCGCGCGCGCCGACCAGAAGCAGATCAATCTGCGCTGGATCGGCGCGGCGCGCGTCGGCGTGAGCGTGGACGAGACCACGACGCTCGAGGACATCGCCGACCTCGCCTGGGTGCTCACCGGGAAGGACTGCGGCATCGCCGCGCGCGCCCGCACGCTCGGCACGGGGCCCGAGGCGATCCCGCCGGCGCTGCGGCGCGCGCACGCCGTGCTCGCGCATCCGGTGTTCAACTGCTACCGCAGCGAGAGCGAGATGATGCGCTACCTCAAGCGGCTGGAGAACCGCGACTACTCGCTCGCGCAAGGCATGATCCCGCTCGGCTCCTGCACCATGAAGCTGAACGCCGCCGCCGAGATGGCGCCGGTGTCGTGGCCGCAGTTCGCCGCGTTGCATCCGTTCGCTCCCGCCGCGCAGGCCGCGGGCTACGCACGCGTGCTCGGCGACGTCTCTGACGCCTTGAGCGCGATCACCGGGCTGCCGAGGATGACGATGCAACCGAACTCGGGCGCGAACGGCGAGTACGCGGGGCTCGTCACGATCCGCAACTACCATGCCGCGCGCGGCGAAGCGGGGCGCGACGTATGCCTCATCCCGTCCTCGGCGCACGGCACCAACCCGGCCTCGGCGCATCTGGCCGGGCTCAAGGTCGTGGTGGTGGCCTGCGATGCGCAGGGCAACGTCGATCTCGCGGACCTCGAAGCCAAAGTGGCGCAGCACGCCGAGCGCCTGGCGGCGCTGATGGTCACCTACCCTTCCACGCACGGCGTGTTCGAGGCCGACATCCGCAGAATCTGCGAGCGCGTGCACGCCGCGGGCGGCCAGGTGTACATGGACGGCGCGAATCTCAACGCCCTCGCCGGGCTGGCGCGGCCTGCCGACCTCGGCGCCGACGTCTGCCACATCAATCTGCACAAGACCTTCTGCATCCCGCACGGCGGCGGCGGGCCCGGCATGGGGCCGATCGGCGTCGCCGCCCACCTCGCACCGCACCTGCCGACGCACCCCCTCGCGCCGGCGCCCGGCTGCAGCGCGCAAAACGGCACGGTGAGCGCCTCGCCGCACGGCAGCCCGCTCATCGTCACCATCTCGTGGATGTACCTGCGCATGATGGGGGCCGAGGGCATCCGCGCTGCGAGCGAGACCGCGATCCTGTCCGCGAACTACGTCGCCGCCCGCCTTGAACGATACTTTCCCGTGCTCTACTCGGGCGCCGGCGGGCGCGTCGCGCACGAATGCATCCTCGACCTGCGCGCGCTGAAGGACGACTACGGCGTCACCGCCGAGGACGTCGCCAAGCGCCTCATGGACTACGGCTTTCATGCGCCGACGCTTTCGTTCCCGGTCGCCGACACGCTGATGGTCGAGCCCACCGAAAGCGAATCGAAGGCCGAGCTCGACCGCTTCTGCGACGCGATGATCGCGATCCACGGCGAGCTGCAGAAGCTGAAGCAGGGCGCCTGGGACGCGCAGGACAATCCGCTGCGCAATGCGCCGCACACCGCCGAGGAGCTGGCGGGCGACTGGCGGCACCCGTACTCGCGCGAAGTGGCGGCCTATCCGCTGCCGGCGCTGCGCGCACACAAGTACTGGCCGCCGGTGAAGCGCCTGGACCAGGTGTACGGCGACCGCCACTTCTCCTGCACCCTCCCGCCCCGCACGACATGAAGATCACCGGCATCGAGACGCTGCGCCTCGAGGAGTTCCCGAACCTGCTCTGGGTGCAGGTGCACACCGACCAGGGCCTCACCGGGCTGGGCGAGTCCTTCTACGGCCCCGACTCGGCCGAAGGCCACATCCACAGCATCATCGCGGCGTACCTGCTCGGCCAGGATCCGCTGCTCATCGACCGGCACCACGCGAACCTGATCGGTTACGTGGGCTTCAACGGCTCGAGCGCCGAGCAGCGCGCGCGCTCCGCCGTCGACATCGCGCTCTGGGACTTGTGGGGCCAGGCCTGCAACCAGCCCATCCACCAGCTCCTGGGCGGCGCAGTGCGCGACGACATTCGCGTCTACAACACTTGCGCGGGATACCGCTACGTGCGCAGCAAGCCCGTGCAGGGCACCGCGAACTTCGGGCTCGGGCAGGCCGAAGGCCCGTACGAAGATCTCGACGCTTTCCTGAACCACGCCGACGAGCTCGCGCAGAGCCTGCTCGAGATGGGCATCACCGGCATGAAGATCTGGCCGTTCGATTTCGCCGCCGAAGCCTCGAACGGCGCCTACATTTCCGCGCCCGACCTGGAGAAGGCGCTGGAACCCTTCGCCCGGATCCGCAGGGCCGTCGGCAGCCGGATCGACGTGATGTGCGAGCTGCACGCACTGTGGAACCTGCCCGCCGCCAAGGGCATCGTGCGCGCGCTCGAGCCCTACGCGCCGCTGTGGATCGAGGACCCGGT
>CAZAEG010000295.1:0-5457 GCA_964484035.1 uncultured Enterobacteriaceae bacterium
GTGGCGTTCGGGTTCTTGATCACGAACTGCGCGCCTTCCAGGCCCTCCTGGTAGTCGATTACGGCGCCCACCAGGTACTGGTAGCTCATCGGGTCGATCAGCAGGGTGACGCCGTTCTTCTGCATCACGGTGTCGTCCTCGTTCTGCACCTCGTCGAAGGTGAACCCGTACTGGAATCCGGAGCAGCCGCCGCCCGAGACGAATACGCGCAGCTTCAGCTCCGTGTTGCCCTCTTCCTCGATCAACTGCTTCACTTTGCCCGCGGCGTTGTCGGAAAAAACCAGCGGCGCCGGCATTTCGGTGACTGCGTTCATGTGCGCTCCAATGCCAGATATGTCAACGCGGCTTGTCGCCGCCCGAGGCGAGCTTCAGCTCGACCCCTTTTATCTCGACCCCGCCCTGATGCACCAGGCGTCCTTCCACGATGGCTCCCTGCTGGATCTCGAGGTTCTTGTAATGCACGTCTCCTTTGACGCGCGAACCGACCTGAAGTTCAAGCGTCTCGGCAGCGTGGACCGGGCCGTTGATGGTGCCGTTCACCACCACGTGCGACGCGGCGACTTCGCCGTCGATGCGCGCATGCTCGGAAACCACCAGCGTGCCCGGCTGGTCGGGCAGCGCGGCGACATTGCCGCGCACCGCGCCATCGACGCGCAGGCCGCCGCTGAAGAATACGTTGCCCTCGATGCGCGTGGTAGCGCCGATCAGGCTGTCGATGCGGCTTTGCGGCTTCGGGCTCTTGCTGAACATGACGTCTCCTTGCCTCATCCCGGCGACGCCGTCTGCGCCGCCTTGATCTGGTCCGACCCGGCCTCGTATACGCGCACCTGAACGCTCTCCACCTTGGCCTTCGGGTCCACGCGGAAGATGCCTTCGACGCGGTGGAAGTGCCTGAAAGTCAAGCGGAAAGCCGAGGCGCTGGGGTCTCCCGCTCCAGGGAAAGTCATCATAGCACTTTTGCCCCCCTCCGTGAGGCTCAGCACCAGCTCGAGCCGGCCCTGGAAATCGCGATCGCGCCGCGATCCCGGCGCGAGCAGCAGGAGCAGCCGGTAGCGGTATTCCCCGGGCAGCACGTCGGGCACCACCTTGAAGCGGTTGACCGACAGCGGATTCGCGGCGCGCGACTCGGCGGAAAGCATGCTCTCGAAGATCGCCAGCTCCTCGCGCAGCCGCGAGGTTTCCTGCTCGAGCCCGCGTATCTGCTGCGCGAGCTTGAGCTGCGCGGTGCGCTCGATGGACAGCCGGCTGTCGGCGGCGTTCGCCACGGCCCGCAGCCGCTCCAGCTCGGCGCGCGTCGCCTCCAGGTCGCGGCGTGCGGCGGTGAGCTCCTGCTCGACCTCGCTGCGGTCGAATCCGGCGAACCTGCGGCCCGCGTCGTACATCCATGCGGCGAGCGCGGCCGAGCAGGCCAGCACCAGGATCAGACCGAGCCAGCGCAGGTACCACGCCACCTCCGAGCGCACGGCGACGCGCGGCGCGGCGATGCCGAAGCGCCGGCGCAGTTTCAGGAATCGGCGGGTGATCGCCACGTCCGCATGATGCATCCGCCGCGCGCAGAAAACAAAAGGCCGCTCGCGGGCGGCCTGATGCACGACTTGCCTGCAGCGCGCTTCGTCAGCGCTTGGAGAACTGCTTGCGCTTGCGCGCCTTGTGCAGGCCGACCTTCTTGCGCTCGACCTCGCGCGCGTCGCGCGTCACCAGGCCGGCGGCGCTCAGCGCCGGCTTGAGGCCCGCGTCATACTCGATCAGCGCACGCGCGATGCCGTGGCGCACCGCGCCCGCCTGGCCGTTCTCGCCGCCGCCGTAGACGTTGACCTTGATGTCGAAAGTCGACATGTTCTTGGTCACGTCGAGGGGCTGGCGCACGATCATGCGTCCCGTCTCGCGCGCAAAGAACTGATCCACCGGCTTGCCGTTGACGATGATCTGGCCCTTGCCGGGCTTCAGAAACACCCGGGCGACCGAACTCTTGCGCCGCCCCGTACCGTAGTAGTAATCGCCGACCATTTTCGTGTCCTCAGATCTCGAGCGCCTTGGGCTGTTGCGCGGCGTGCGGGTGGCTCGACGCGCCGTAGACCTTCAGCTTCTTCAGCATCGCGTAGCCGAGCGGGCCCTTGGGCAGCATGCCCTTCACCGCCTGCTCGAGCACCCGCCCGGGATGGCGCGCCTGCAGCTTGGCAAAATTCGTCTCGCGCAGCCCGCCGGGGTAGCGCGTATGCCGGTAGTACTTCTTGTCCAGCGACTTCCTCCCCGTCACGCGGATCTTGGCGGCGTTGACCACCACGATGTAGTCGCCGGTGTCGACGTGCGGCGTGAATTCCGCCTTGTGCTTGCCGCGCAGGCGCGACGCGATCTGCGCCGCGAGGCGGCCGAGCACCTTGCCCTCGGCGTTCACCAAGTACCATCCGTGCACGATGTCTTGGGGTTTTGCTGCAAAGGTCTTCATGATCAGGCTAGGCGAGAAAAGGCGCGGATTCTATGGGACCCTCGCTTCAGCGTCAAACCCTTGTTGCGACAAAAAAAAAGCGCAACCCGCAGGTTGCGCTCAATCCACCAATGGAGGAGGGTGGAGATGACAACGTCGCGAAAGCGCAAGGAGGAGGAGAAGCGCCTGCGACGGAACGGATTATGCCGCAGGCATTGGTGCAGTGCAATATGAATGCCTTATGCCCAGATCATTGTTTCACATGTCAGAATATATCTCTTTAAGAGATAACTGCTGCATAGCACAATCCTCTGATTAATTTGGAGGTTTCACTCCATGGAATGCACCATCCGCTGGTCAGGCACCGGCATGTCGTTCATCGCCGAAACCGGCAGCAACCATATCCTGGCAATGGACGGCGCTGCCGACGGCGGCGGCCGCAACCTCGCGCCGCGCCCGATGGAGACCGTGCTCGCCGGGACGGGCGGCTGCACGGCCTACGACGTGGTCGTGATCCTGAAGAAAAGCGGCCAGAACGTCACCGGCTGCGAAGTCCGTCTCGAGGCGGAGCGCGCGGCGACGGACCCGAAAGTCTTCACCCGCATCCACGCGCATTTCCTGGTGCGCGGCCGCAACCTGAAGCGCAACCTGGTGGAGCAGGCGATCCGCCTGTCGCACGAGAAGTACTGCTCCGCCACCGCCATGCTGGCGAAAACCGCCGCCATCACGCGCGATTTCGAGATCGCGGAGGACTGAAGCGACGCCGCCTCAGATGCGGTAGGCGATCGCCGTCATGGCCCTGGCCATGGCGCGCATCGCACGCCGGGCCGCTGCCGGCAGCTCCGCGGCGCCAAGCGCCACCGCGGTTTCCCGATGGCGCGCCTCGTCTTCGCGCATGGCTGCGACGACGGCGCGCGTGGGAACATCCTGCGCCGAGAGCTTGTCCAGGTGTCCCGTGAGGTGCTCCTCCACCTGGCGCTCCGTCTCGGCGAGGAACGCGAGATTCCAGCGGTCGCCGAGCAGGCCGGCGCCCATGCCCAGCGCGAGCGAGCCTGCGTACCAGAGCGGATTGAGCAGGCTCGGCCGCCCGCCGAGCGCGCGGATCCGGTCCATGCTCCAGGCGAGGTGGTCGCCCTCCTCGCGCGCCGCGCGCTCGAGCGACGCCCGCGTATGCGCGTTGCGCGCCGTCATCGCCTGCCCCTGGTACAGGGCCTGCGCGCAGACCTCGCCCACGTGATTGACGCGCATCAGCGCGGCGGAATGTGCCCGTGCCGATTCATTGAGATCCCCGTCGGCAACGCCTTCGGCGGGACTCGGCCGTTCGGCCTGGTGCACGCCGGCGACCGTGCGCAGGGCGCGATCGAATTCGAGGATCGCGCGCTCGAGCACGTCGGTGATTGCGGGCGAAGTCATTTCTGCTCCGGTCCCGGCATGTATACCACGCGTCCGCCGTTCTTTTTCACCAGCTGCTCCGCGCGCTCGCAAGTCATCGGCGCCGGCTGCCGGTCCGCGGGAATACGGTCATACCAGGGGCGGCAGTAGCCCGGCGGCGGCAGTTGCTCGGGCGGTACCGCGGGGAAATGGCTGGGGCCGTAATCGACGCTGAGCGTGCGCCCGTCCCGGAACGATCCGGGCGAAATCGCCTTCACCACGCGGCCGCCGTGCTTTTCGGCGAGGCTGTGCGCTCGGGCGCACGCCATCGCGGGCGGCTGCCATTCCGGCGGCAGGTCCGCGTACCAGATGCGGCACAGGCCCAGTTGCGGCACGGATTCCGGCGGCATGTGGAATTCGGTCTGCTGCGCAGGGCGCGGGGGCTCGACGGCGCAGCCGCCCAGCACCGCGGCCAATGCCGCCGGCAGGAGCCAGGAGGGTCGAGTCCGGAAACGGTGCGTCATGGCGACATCTTACAAAATCCAGGGGACGAAAAAAAAGCCGCCCCGAAGGGCGGCTTTGGCATTCCAGGCGCTGACTTGGGAGTCCGCGCTTAGAAAACGTGCGTGATGCCCACGCCGATGCCGGTCGCGCCGTCGGCGACACTGGTGTTTACCGTTGTGCCCAGCTGATTGCCTTCCAGCTCCTTGCGGTCGACCACGGCATACACGAGAGTGCGCTTGGACAGGGAATACTCCATGTTCACGACCAAGGTCCTTGCCGAGCCAACCTCGGCGCCCGCGCTGTTATCCACGGTGAGGTCATAGAGGGACAGGCGGCCCGTGAGGGTCGGCGAGAAGTCGAACTGCACGCCACCCGAGATCTTCGTTGACTCGTTGCCGGTATCGATTTCTTCCGTGGACATGCCGAGACGGAACGTGAACGCGCCCATCTTGTAGGCACCACCGACGTTGATCGTCGTGGTGTCGGTCGTCGCGGGCGGAATGGCGTCGCGCGAGCCAAACGCGGCACCCACGGTCAACGGCCCGAACGTCATGTCGCCGTTGACGGCCTTGTATGTACCCGCGCCGTTGTCGCCTGCGATCTCGCCCATGCCGTACTGCACCGCCACGCCGCCGGTGCCGAAGCGGAATGCCCCCGTGATGGAGTCGCTGGTGCGCGTTCCGGCCGTGCCGACGCCGCCCTGGATCCCGGCCGAGACGCCGTAGTCATGGCTCAACGGATCGTAGATGCCCTGCGTTTTAAAGTTCAGGGTGTACTCCCTGCCGAGATCGACGCTGTTGCCGCCTTTCGAGAATCCAAGGACAGCCCTTCGGGCAAAATCCAGACCGCCGCCGGTCGAGAGGCCAGTCCCATTGTCGGAGTTGAAGCCTCCTTCCAGGTTGAAGTTGGCCATCAGGCCGCCGCCCAGATCGTCCGAGCCCTTCAGGCCAAAGCGGTTCGATTTCTTAATCTGGGGATCAACCGACAACTTGCTGTCGTCCCCCGTGGTCGTGAGCACCTTGCCTTGGTACTTGATGCCGGTGTCGATCGAGCCATACACGGTCACCTGCGCGAACGCGGCAACCGGTGCGGCCAGCGCGCCGGCCACTGCCATGGTCAAGAGTTTCTTTTGCATTTGGATGAGTCTCCCAACTAGT
>CAZAEG010000296.1:0-6610 GCA_964484035.1 uncultured Enterobacteriaceae bacterium
ATGAAGAACACGAACACCTGCCCCGCGAGATCGCCGAGGAAGTGCGAGAAAGCGACGAAATTGAGGTTGACGGCGAGCAGCATCAGCTCGATCGCCATCAGCAGCACGATGATGTTGCGGCGGTTGAGGAAGATGCCGACCACGCTGATCGCGAACAGCAGCGCGCCGAGCACCAGGAAATGGTTGAGCGTGAGCGGCGCCATCAGCGCTCCTTCTCCGCCGGCATGGAGACCAGGCGCACGCGCTCCGCGCGCCGCGCGGCCAACTGGCGCGCCGGGTTCTGCGACTTGCTGTCCTTGCGTCGGCGCAGCGTCAGCGCGATCGCGGCGATGATCGCCACCAGCAGGATCACCGCCGCGATCTCGAACGCGTACACGTACTGCGTGTACAGCACGCGGCCGAGCTCCCGGGTGTTGCTGTAGCCCGCGGGCACCGCCGACGTGCCGGTCGCCGAGCCGAAGTGGCGGGTCGCGAGCATCGCCACCATCTCGAAGGCCATGATGCCGCCGACCACCGTCGCCATGGGCAGGTTCTTCCAGAAGCCCTCGCGCAGGCGCTCGAGGTCGACGTCGAGCATCATCACCACGAACAGGAACAGCACCATCACCGCGCCCACGTACACCAGCACCAGCGTGATGGCGAGGAACTCGGCGCGCAGCAGCAGCCAGATGCCGGCCGCCGTGAAGAAGGCGAGCACCAGGGCGAGCACGCCGTGCACCGGATTGCGCGCGGTGATCACGCGCAGCGCCGAGAGCAGCAATATGGCCGCGAAGACGTAGAAGACTACGGTCTCTAGCATGCGTCGGTGGGGTCGGGTGTCAGCGGAAGGCGGCGTCGGCCTCGCGGTCCTGCGCGATGCTCTCTTCGTAGCGGTCGCCCACTGCCAGCAGCATCGGCTTGGTGTAGTACAGATCGCCGCGCTGCTCGCCGTGGAACTCGAAGACGCGCGTCTCGACGATGGCGTCCACCGGGCAGGCCTCCTCGCAAAAGCCGCAGTAGATGCACTTGATGAGGTCGATGTCGTAGCGCGTGGTGCGGCGCGTGCCGTCGGCGCGCTGCTCGGACTCGATGTGGATGGCGAGCGCCGGGCACACCGCCTCGCACAGCTTGCAGGCGATGCAGCGCTCTTCGCCGTTCGGGTAGCGGCGCAGCGCATGCAGCCCGCGAAAGCGCGGGCTGAGCGGCGTCTTCTCCTCCGGAAACTGCACCGTGATCTTGCGCGCGAACAGGTGCCGGCCGGTGAGCGCCAGGCCGCGGAACAGCTCGAGCAGCAGGAACGAGCGGAAGAACTCGATCAGGCGCTGCATCATCGCCACAGGCTCCACGGCGTCTGCATCCACAGGCCGATCACCGCGATCCACACCAGCGTCAGCGGGATGAACACCTTCCAGCCCAGGCGCATGATCTGATCGTAGCGGTAGCGCGGGAAGGTGGCGCGGATCCACAGGAACATGGACACGATGACGAAGATCTTGGCCAGCAGCCAGAGGATCGGCGGCACGGCGTCGAGCACCGGGCTCGAGACCGGCGCCTGCCAGCCGCCGAAGAACATGACCGCGGTGAGCGCGCTGATGAGCAGCATGTTCATGTACTCGGCGAGGAAGAACAGGGCGAAGCTCATCCCCGAGTACTCGATCATGTGGCCGGCGACGATCTCCGACTCGCCTTCGACGACGTCGAAGGGCGCGCGGTTGGTCTCCGCCACCCCCGACACGAAATACACCACCAGCATCGGCAGGAGCGGCAGCCAGTTCCACGACAGGAACGTGAGTCCCATGTCGGCGAAGCGGCCTCGTCCCTGCTGCGCGACGATGTCCGACAGGTTGAGGCTGCCCGAGACCATCAGCACCACCACCAGCGCGAAGCCCATCGCCAGCTCGTAGGACACCATCTGCGCCGCCGAGCGCATGGCGCCGAGGAAGGCGTACTTCGAGTTCGAGGCCCAGCCGGCGATGATCACGCCGTACACGCCGAGCGAGCTGAGCGCCAGCACGTACAGCAGTCCGGCGTTGATGTCGGCGAGCACCAGCTCGGGCGCGAACGGGATCACGGCCCACGCCGCCATCGCCGGCATCAGCATCATGATCGGCGCCACGATGAACAGCGCCGTGCTGGCGTTGGTCGGGACGATGATCTCCTTGAACAGCAGCTTCACGGCGTCGGCGATCGGCTGCGCCCAGCCGCCGAGCCACGGGATGCCGAAGAACGTGACGCGATTGGGACCGATGCGGATCTGCATCCAGCCGATGAGCTTTCTCTCCCACAGCGTCAGGTAGGCGACCGCGACGAACAGCGGCGCGACGATGGCGACGATGCCGGCGAGGCTCCACGCGGTGTCGACGAGGGCGAGGCGCCAGTCCATCTAGGCGGCCTTCTCCGCGCCGACGCTCTCGATCGCGACGGCGCCGAACATCGGCCCGAGCCCGGCGGTGGAAGCATGCGCCGCCGCGATCCGGACGCAGTCCTCGGGCAGCTTGTCGTCGAGCGCGGCCCGCAGGCGCGCTTCGCCCTCGCCCTGCCTCACGCGCACCGGCTGGCCCTCGGCGACCCCGAGCTTCGCCATCAGCCGCGCGTTCATCCAGGCGCGCGGCGCGCGCGCGTCGCGCGTCTTCTGCAGCGACGGCGCGCGGCGCACGAGCGGGTCGGCGAAGTAGATCGGCACCTCGGCGATGCGCTCGATGCCGGCGGGCCGCGGGGCGGGCTGCAGCTGCACATCGAGGGCGTTCGACAGGAGCGCCGCCACGTCCCGGCCGCCGAGGCAGGCCGCGCGCACCTGCTCGATCGTGTCGAACGCGAATCCCGGCCGGCCGAGCATCGTGCCCAGGACGCGCAGCACCTTCCACGCCGGGCGCGCTTCGCCCAGCGGCAGCGCGCATGCCTGGAAGCTCTGCACCCGCCCCTCGGTGCTGATGAAGGTGCCCGCCGTCTCGGTGAACGGCGCGACCGGCAGCAGGACGTCGCCGACCTCCGATTTCCAGGCGCTCAGGTTGACGACGAACCGCGCGCGCGACGCCGCGCCCGGGTCGGCGCAATCGAGGGCCGGCTCGACGTTGAGCAGCAGCAGCGCCGCCTTCTCCAGCACCGCGGGCAGGCCGCCGCCGCTCGGCAGCCCGGCGACGTACCCGCCCACCGAGTTCGCCGCCTCGCCGAGAACGCCGAGCTTCACGCCCAGTGCCTGCGCCGCGGCATGGATCGCCGCCGCCTGCGGGTGCTGCTGCGCGAAGTTGCCCAGCAGCACCGCGGCGTTCTGCGCGCCGGCGAGCCGGTCCTTGAGCGCCGTGATGGCGCCCGGCAGCGCGGACGGCGCGACGATGGTCTTGCTGGCGATCGGCATCAGCCAGTCGTCGTCCACCGAGTGCAGCACGTGGATCTGCGCGCCGCGCTTCGCCGCCTGGCGCAGCCGGTGCGCGATCAGCGGATGGTCCTTGCGCAGGAACGAGCCGATCACCAGCACCCGGTCAAGCGTGCCGAGCTCGGCGATCGGCAGGCCCAGCCACGGGATGCCCGCGCGCCGGCCGTCGGCGGAGAAGTCACTGTGCCGCAGGCGGAAGTCCGCGGGGCCGAGCTTGCCGGCAAGGTACAGCTCCTCGAGGGTCGCGTGCGGCGAGGCGAGCACGCCGGCGTCGGCGAGGCCCGCGGCGGCGCGCTCGAGCGCGACCTCCCACTCGACTTCCTGCAGGTGCCCGTCGATGCGCGCCATCGGCCGCGTCAGCCGGTCCGGGGCATTGAGCCCCTCGTAGGAGAAGCGGTCCTTGTCCGAGAGCCAGCACTCGTTGACCGCCTCGTTCTCCAGCGGCAGCACGCGCAGAACCTCGTTCTGCTTCACCTGCACGACGAGGTTGGCGCCAAGCGCGTCGTGCGGCGAGATCGAGCGCCGGCGCGCGAGCTCCCAGGTGCGCGCGGCGTAGCGGAACGGCTTCGAGGTGAGCGCGCCCACCGGGCACAGGTCGATCATGTTGCCCGAGAGCTCCGAGTCCACGCTGCGGCCGACGAAGGCGACGATCTCGGCCAGCTCGCCGCGGTTCACCATGCCGAGCTCCATCACGCCGCCGATCTCCTGCCCGAAGCGCACGCAGCGCGTGCACTGGATGCAGCGCGTCATCTCCTCGGCGGCGACCAGCGGGCCGAGGTCCTTGCGCAGCACGACGCGCTTTTCCTCCTGGTAGCGCGAGGCCGAGCCGCCGTAGCCCACCGCCAGGTCCTGCAGCTGGCACTCGCCGCCCTGGTCGCAGATCGGGCAGTCGAGCGGGTGATTGATGAGCAGGAACTCCATGACGCCGTTCTGCGCCTTCTTCGCGCCCGGCGAATGCGTCCACACCTTCATGCCGTCGCTCGCCGGCGTGGCGCAGGCGGGCATGGGCTTGGGCGCCCTTTCCACCTCGACCAGGCACATGCGGCAGTTGGCGGCGACGGAGAGCTTCGCGTGGTAGCAGAAGTGCGGGATGTAGATGCCGAGGCGCTTCGCCGCCTCGATCACCGAGGTGCCGCTCGCCACCTCGATCGGCTTGCCGTCGATCTCGAGCTTCGGCATCAGGCGGCTTCTTTCACGGCAGGCGGCGCGTGCGCGCCCGCGCGGCCCCATTTCGGCTCGACCTCGGGACCCTGCACGAGGCAGCGCCGGTGCTCGATGTGGTGCACGAACTCGTCGCGGAAATGCTTGAGGAAGCTCTTCACCGGCAGCGCGGCGGCGTCGCCCAGCGCGCAGATGGTGCGCCCGGCGATGTTGTCGGAGACGTCGTCGAGCAGCGCGAGGTCCTCCATGCGGCCCTGGCCGTTCTCGATGCGGTGCACGATGCGATAGAGCCATCCCGTGCCCTCGCGGCAGGGCGTGCACTGGCCGCAGGACTCCTCGAAATAGAAGTACGACAGCCGCTCCAGGGCGCGCACCATGCAAGTCGTCTGGTCCATGACGATCACCGCGCCCGAGCCGAGCATGGAACCCGCCTTGGCGATCGAGTCGTAGTCCATGTCGGTGGCCATCATGATCGCGGCGGGCAGCACCGGCATCGACGAGCCGCCGGGGATCACCGCCTTGAGTTGCCTGCCGGCGCGCACGCCCCCTGCCATCTCCAGCAGCTGCGCGAACGGCGTGCCGAGCTTCACCTCGTAGTTCCCCGGCCGGTTGACGTGGCCGGTGACGGAAAAGAGCTTGGTGCCGCCGTTGTTCGGCCGGCCGAGCGCGAGAAACGCGTCCGCCCCCTCGCGCAGGATCCACGGCACCGCGGCGAAGGTCTCGGTGTTGTTGATAGTGGTGGGCTTGCCGTAGAGGCCGTGGCTCGCCGGGAACGGCGGCTTGAAGCGCGGGTAGCCCTTCTTGCCCTCGAGCGACTCGAGCATCGCCGTTTCCTCGCCGACGATGTAGGCGCCGTAACCGGCGTGCGCGTAGAGCTCGAACGAGTAGTCCGCGCCGAGGATCTTCCTGCCGAGGTAGCCCGCGGCATAGGCTTCGCGCAGCGCCTCCTCGAACTGCTCGTACTCGGCCCAGATCTCGCCGTGGATGTAGTTGTAGCCCGCGGTCGCGCCCATCGCGTAGCCGGCGATGACCATGCCCTCGATCACGGCGTGGGGGTTGTAGCGCAGGAGGTCCCGGTCCTTGCAGGTGCCGGGCTCGCCTTCGTCGGAATTGCACACCACGTACGTGGGGCCCGCGTACTTCTTCGGCATGAAAGACCACTTCAGCCCGGTCGGGAAGCCCGCGCCGCCGCGCCCGCGCAGCGCCGACTTCTTCACCTCGGCAATCACCGCGTCCGGGGCGATGCCGTCCTTGAGGATGCGGCGCAGCGCCGCGTAGCCCGAGCGCGCCTCGTAGTCCTTGAGGCGCCAGTTGCGGCCGTCGAGGCCGGCCATGAGGATCGCGTCGGGGCCGTAATCGAGCATGCGTCAGCCCCGCCGCGACAGCTCGTCGACGAGCGCGTCGAGCTTCTCGTCGGTCATGTAATCGCACATGCGCTTGTTGTTCACCAGCACCACGGGCGCCATGGCGCAGGCGCCCATGCACTCGCCCTCCTTCAGCGTGAACCAGCCGTCCGGCGTGGTCTCGTTGAAGTCGATGCCGAGGCGCTTCTTCAGGTGGTCCGCGGCCGCGAGCGCGCCCTGCAGCCCGCAGGGCAGGCAGGTGCAGACCGTGAGCTTGTGCGTGCCGGCCGGCTCCCGGTCATACATCGTGTAGAAGCTCGCCACCTCGTAGACGGCGACCGGCGCCATGCCGAGGTACTGCGCGACGAAGTCCATCGCTTGCGTGGATAGCCAGCCCTTCTCGTCCTGGGCGACGATGAGCGCGGCCATCACCGCCGACTGCCGGCGCTCGGGCGGATATTTCGCGATTTCGCGGTCGATCTTCCTGAGGGATTCGGCGGAGAGCATGCGCGCTAGCGGTCGATCTCGCCGAACACGATGTCCAGCGTGCTGATGATGGCCACCGTGTCGGCCAGCATGTGGCCGCGCGCCATCTCGTCGATCGCCGAGAGGTGCGTGAAGGCCGGCGAGCGCAGCTTCATGCGGTAGGGCTTGTTGGCGCCGTCGGAGATGAAATAGACCCCGAACTCCCCCTTCGGGCCCTCGACGCCCGCGTAGGCCTCGCCCTCGGGCACGTGCATGCCCTCGGTGAACA
>CAZAEG010000297.1:0-5915 GCA_964484035.1 uncultured Enterobacteriaceae bacterium
TCGCCGATATGGGCGCCGGCGCGGGCCTGGCCTCCTTCTCCAGGGTGCCCGCGGAAGCGGCGCCCGCCGCGACCTGCTGCGCGGCGCTCGCGCGCGCCGCTTCGGCTGCGCCGGCGCCCATGGCGCGCGCCTGCTCGGCGGCCGCTTTCATCGCCGCGGGGCGCAGCACCATCGTCTTCTCGAAGTCCGCCTTCTCCGCGGTGGCCGCCGGCACGGGCGCCTCGCCGACGAACTTGAGGCGGTACTTGCCCAGCTCGACGACGTCGTTGTTCTGCAGGAAGTGCTTCTTGACCGGATTGCCGTTGACCAGCGTGCCGTTGGTGCTGCCGAGGTCCTCGAGGAAGCAGTCGTTGAGGATGGTGACGATGACGGCGTGCTCGCCGCTCACCGCGAGGTTGTCGATCTGGATGTCGTTGTGCGGCTTGCGGCCGATGGTGGTGCGCTCCTTGCTCAAGGGGATCTCCTTGAGCACCAGCCCGTCCATGCTGAGTATCAGTTTCGCCATAGCCGACCCCTGGAGACTATTTTAACCATCCCAGAAACTTCCCCACTACGCCTCGGGCGGCGGGGTACTCCCGCAGGACGCGCACGAGTATAACCGAAACGTTGTCTTTGCCGCCGTTGTCGTTGGCCATCTGCACCAGCTGCTGCGCGGCGAGTTTGAGGTTCGCGCCGAGCGCCTCCAGCGTCATGCTGATGTCCTCGTCCGCCACCATGTCGCACAACCCGTCCGAGCACAGCAGGTAGATGTCGCCGGGGCGCGTCTCGTACTCGCGGATCTCGGGCTCCACCGTCGGGTCGATGCCGAGCGCCTTGGTGACCAGGTTCTTGTGCTGCGCATGCTTGGCCTGCTCCGCCGTGATCAGGCCCGAATCGATCTGCTCCTGCAGCAGCGAATGGTCGCGCGTGATCTGCTTCAGGGCGCCGTCGCGCATGCGGTACAGGCGTGAGTCGCCGAGGTGCGCCACCAGCGCCTTGTTGTCGTAGAACAGGCAGACGACGAGCGTGGTGCCCATGCCCGCGTACTGCGGCTGGCTCTGCGCCGCATGGTAGATCGAGGCGTTGGCCTTCATCACCTGCTCGCGCACCAGCTGCCCGGCGATGATCTTGTTCGATTCCGGGTCGATATCGTAGGGCTTCACCCTGGCGAACAGCTGCTGCATCTCCGTGGTGATCACCGTCGTCGCCATGCCGCTCGCCACCTCGCCGGCGTTGTAACCGCCCATGCCGTCGGCGAGCACGGCCAGGCCGTTCGCCGGGTCGGCGGCGACGGCGTCCTCGTTGTGCGAGCGCACCATGCCCGGATCGGTGCAGGACGCGAACTCGAGGTGCTGGCTCAGATCCATGGCCTCAGAGCTCGATGTCGACGCTTCTCGGCGGACCGCCGGCGCGCGCAGCGCCGCTTGCCGCCACGCGCAGCGCCGCAGCGAACTCTTCGCCGCTCCGGAAGCGCTCGTCGGGATTCTTGGCGAGCGCCTTGTCGAGGAACGCCACCAGGCCCGGCGGCACGCTCGGGTTGATCGTCAGGATGCTCGTGGGCGGCTCGCTCGCGATCTTGAACATGAGCTGCGCCATCGACTCGCCCCCGAACGGCAGCTTGCCGCAGAGCAGCTGGTACAGGCTCACCGCCAGCGAGAACAGGTCGCTGCGGCCCTCGATTTTCTTGCCGGCGAGCTGCTCGGGCGACATGTACGACGGCGTGCCCAGCACCATCCCGGTCTTGGTCTTCGAGGAGTCGGTGAGGCGCGCGATGCCGAAATCGGTGAGCTTCAGCGTATCCGTTTCCCGGTGGTACATCATGTTGGCGGGCTTCACGTCGCGGTGCACGACCCCCTGCTTGTGCGCGTAGCCGAGCGCCTCGGCGGCGCGCGCCACGATCGACACCGCCCTGTCCGCCGGCAGGAGATTCGGCGCCTTGACGAACGGCGCCAGGTCGCCGCCCTTCAGCAGCTCCATGGCGATGTAGCAGTAGTCGTGCTCCTCGCCGGTGTCGTAGATGATGACGATGTTCGGGTGCGACAGCCGACCCGCCGTCTCCGCCTCGCGAAAGAAGCGCTCCTTCACCTCGGCGAGCTCGTCGGCCTCGAACTCCTGCGCCAGCGCCATCGTCTTGATCGCGACCTCGCGCCCGATCTTCGGGTCCTTGCCCAGGTAGACCACGCCCATGGCGCCCTTGCCGAGTTCCTTCTGCACTTCGAAGCGGCCGAACTTCGGCTTCTCGCCGGCGGCGAGGTTGAGCGAGCCGCCGGGATGGCTCGAGGCGGCGCCGAGCATCACGGTCTCGGAGAGCTGCTTGGCGCGCGACAGGCGCTGCCCGAGGTCCTTGAACTTCGGGTTGTAGTCGTGCATGTGGCGGAATACGCTTTCCGCCTTGTTGAACTGGCGCTTCCTCTCGAAGTCGAGCGCCAGGTTGTACAGGTTGTCCATCACCGCCGCCGACATCGGCACCTGGCGGAACTTGTCCCACGCCAGGTCGAGCTGCCCCTGCGCCTGATAGGCGATGCCGAGCATGCGATTCGATTCGGCAGACGATTCGTCCGACTTCACCTTCGCCGCCTCGGTGACGATGAAGCGCTTGGTCACCAGCGCGACGTGGCCCACGAGCAGCAGCGTGGCCGGCACCATGAGCTGCATCCAGGTGTTCTGCGTCGTCATGAGGACGAAATGCACGCCGAGCAGCACGGCGAGGATCGCGGCGGTGAGCAGCGCCGCGGGCGCCGCCTTGAGGCGCGGCAGCATGACGATCAGGTACAGCGCGATCAGCAGGAACACGCCCCACTGCGCCAGGGTGGCCCAGGCTGGCGCGACGAAGAAGTGCTCCTTCAGGATCGAGGACACCGAGTGCGCCAGCGTCAGCACCGGCGCCAGGGCCGGCGACACCGGGGTCACCGAGGTCGTGCCCACGCCCGCCGCGGTGGCGCCGACGAGCACGATCTTGTCGGCGTACTTGGCCGCCGGGATCTTGCCGGTGATCACGTCGTAGAACGAATCCACCTGGAAGGCGGGCCGCCCGTCGACGTTCTTGTAGAAGTAGGTGTACATCTGCAGCGCCGGATCGGTGCCGATGTTGAGGCGGCCCAGCGTCACGCCCTCGTTGGCGCGGATGCGGATGTCGGCGGGCGCGAGGTTGAGACTTTGCGCCACGATCATCAGCGACAGCGACGGGAAGTGCTGCTCGAAGTAGCGCAGTACCAGCGGCTCGGTGCGGATGCCGCCGTCGACGTCGGGATTGGCGTTGAGGTGGCCGAGCGCGGCGGCGGCGCGCCCGAGGTCCGCGAGCGGGAAGTACACCTCGGAGGCCGGCAGCGCGCCGAGCTCGGGCTGGACCACGGGGATGGCGTTCTTCGCCACGAATTCCGGCAGCGGCCGGTCCGGCTTGCCGCGCGGGATGTCGATGGTGAAGAGCATGGGCAGCAGCACGTTGCCCGCGCGCGCGTAGCTTTCCGCGAGGCGCCGGTCGGTGTTGAGCGCGGCTTCCGCCTCCTGCAGCAGCGGCAGCATCGGCGAGGGCTGCGCGCCCTCGGCCTGCCGTCGCTGCGCCAGCTCGAGCAGCCGGGTGATGTAGTGGTAGCCCGGATCGATCTGCGGCTCGAACAGGAACAGGGTGTTGGCGACGACCTTGGCCTTCGCGCCGGCGAGCAGGTCGGTCAGGCGCGCGTGCACTTCGCGCGACCACGGCCAGCGCCCGATGTTGGCGATCGACGTGTCGTCGATGGCGATCACCGCGATCCGGTCGGAAGGCGTGCGCGACGAGCTCTGCACGCCGATGTCGTAGGCCTTGCGCTCCAGGCTCTGCATCAGGTCGCCGCCGCCGGCGAGCAGCATGAGAACCACGACGACGAGGCCGAGGAACCAGTCGCTCTTCCAGAATGCGGATCTCATGCTTGGCCTCTCCCCGATTATCGGTTGTCGAGTCGAGGCGGCCCAGCCTCCGACAACTCCCCTTGAAACAGCCGTCTAGACCGCATTTTTGCAGTCAAAACTAAGCTGCGTCAAATGTTTACGGATCAGGAAGCGAGAATCTGGCCTGCTTTGAGGGAGCCGCCGGAAAACAGCTCCGCAGCGGCGATCTTCTTGCCGTCGGCCAGCCTGGCCTTGCCGGCGTGAATGCGCCCGCCCTGGGCGGCGATCACCAGCCGCCCGTCTTCCAGGCCGAGCACTTCGCCGATCTTGCCCTTGACGGCGCCGAACGTGCGCACGATCTCCTTGCGGCTGTCGAACAGCTGCAGCTTGGCGGCGCCGAGCGTCGTCCAGGCGCCCGGCGCCGGGTCGCTCGCCCGGATCAGGTTGTGGATCGCGTCCACGTGGCTCGCCCAGTGAATCTGCGCCTCGGCCTCGCGGAACCAGCCCTCGTAGGAGGCCTGCGACTCGTCCTGCGCGGTTTCCGTGTGCCGGCCCGCGAGCACCCGGTCCGCCGCCTCGAGCATCGCCTGCACGCCCATCGGAAACAGGCGCTCGAAGTAGACGTTGCCAAGCGTGTCGTTGTCGCCGATCGGCGTTTTCTTCTGCAGGATGACCGCGCCTTCGTCGAGCCCGTCGGTCGGGCGGAAGATGCTGAGCCCGGTTTCGGTCTCGCCGCGCGCGATCGGCCAGTTGATCGAAGAGGGACCGCGGTACTTCGGCAGCAGCGACGGGTGGAATTGGATCGTGCCGTGCTTCGGCACCTGCACGAATTCCTGCGGCGCGAACTGCAGCACGAACGCCATGATGCCGATGTCGGCGCCGGCATCCTTCATCGCCTGCGCGGCCTCGGGAGCCTTCAGCGACTTGAACTGGTACAGCTTGAGGCCCTTGTCCTGCGCCGCGGCGCGCAGCGCATCGGGCCGCGCGCCCTCTTTCTCCGGCGCGCAGAACACCGCCGCCACCTGGTCGCCGCGCGCGAGGAACGCCTCGAGCACCGCCTTGCCGAAGTCCTGCTGCCCGACGATCGCGATCTTCATGCGGCCTTCTTGGGCGGCGCGGCGAAGGCGCCCGCCTGCTTGAGCGCGCCGACTTTCGCGTCGTCGTAGCCGAGCACCTGCCTGAGCACTTCCTCGGTGTGCTCGCCGAGCGTCGGCGAGCGCCGGATCACCGCGGGCGAGGCCGAGAGCTTGATCGGCATGCCGACGTTGTACCACTTGCCGCGTTGCGGATGGTCGAGCTCGACCCACATGTCGCGCCCGCGCACGTGCTCGTCGTTGGCGAGGTCCTCGGTGCTCATGATCGGGCCGCAGGGCACATCCAGGGGATTGAGGATCGCCATCAGCTCGCGCTTGGTGTGCTTCAGCGCGAACTCGCCGATCAGCTCCCACATCTCGGCCTGGTTCTTGCGCCGGTCGGCGATCTTGGTGAACTTGGGATCGGTCGCCAGGCCGGGCATGCCGACTTCCGGTCCGATGCGCTTGGCGAGCCCGTCCCACACCGCCTCCTGCACCACGATGTAGAGAAAGTCGTTCGGGCCGCCCGGCTTGCAGCGGATGGCGTTGCCGAGCTGGCCGCCGCCGGAATCGTTGCCCGCGCGCGGCACCGCGCCCATGCCCTGGTGCGTGGGCACCGAATACTCGGAGAGCGACTGGCGCGTGAGGCGCTGGTGGTCGCGGAACTTGACGCGGCACAGGTTCATGACGCCGTCCATCATCGCCACCTCGACGTACTGCCCCTGTCCCGTGCGATCCGCCTGGCGCAAGGCGGCCAGCAGTCCGATGGCCAGATGCAGCCCGGTGCCGGTGTCGCCGATCTGCGCGCCGGTGACGAACGGCGGCCCTTCGGGGACGCCGGTGGTGCTCATCGCGCCGCCCATCGCCTGGGCGACGTTCTCGTAGGCCTTGAAGTCCGAGTAGGGGCCGCTCGAGCCGAAGCCCTTGATCGAGCCCATGACGATCTTCGGGTTCAGCTCGTGGATCTTCTCCCAGGTGAAGCCGAAGCGATCGAGCACG